>JAQWBI010000015.1 GCA_028706475.1 Candidatus Cloacimonadota bacterium | reverse complement strand
ACTCTCAATACCCCGAAAGGTATCTACCGTTCGACTTGCATGCCTAATCCACGCCGCCAGCGTTCGTCCTGAGCCAGGATCAAACTCTCCATCATTACTAAAATGATTGAACTGACAAGAGCTTCTTTGTCACTGTTTCTCTATAGCACTCTATAAACTTGTAAAAAGATCAATTTCGATCCGCTCATGCCGAGCAGGTTTTGCCAATTTCTTTAGGGGGCTTATTTTGTCAATACATTTTTTGTGATAGTTCTTCAATCAATGACAGATGAGCTTGCTATATAGCTCCATCACATATTCATGCGGATTCATAAATAATTCTGAACAGTCAGATTATTATGATTTCGGGGACTTAATCTGGCTTGCTTCCAGGCGAATTCCTACAGGCCTGTGATCCGATACCTGGTCGTAATAACCCGATAATCCACCTAAACGCTGTTCCACTTGAAGCGCAATACACACAGAGCCTGAGGCCTCGAAATCTGCAAAAAGCTCATCAGTGATAAGAATATGATCGATCATACTGTTGTATCTGGGATAGGAAACTGTGTCTGGACTTGGATTTTGTGCTATGGGCATGGTAGTAAAATAGTAGTCCTGCGGTCTATCCAGAAACGCCATAAACACATTTGTGACTGGGTCTTCCTGGATCTGATCGTTGAGATCACCCAGTACGATAAGCTTGTCAGTGGAATGGTTTTGCCGGATATACTCCTCCAGCTTAGTATTGGCTTCGATCCGCCGCATCTCTTCGTCCCAAGGATCTGTGTGATCTACAGTGTTATCTCCCAATGCCTTGAAGTGGTTGTTAATCACAAAATACTGTGTGCCGCCAAACTCCAAATCCAAAACATAAGGGGGACGCGGAAACGGTCTGCTCTCACTGGGAAAAATGATGTAATCGCTATTTACAGTAATGCTTTCTGTCTTGTACAAATACGCCAATTTCCATCCACCGTTGTAGTTATATACCAAACCTTGATATCCTGATATTCTTTGTGCCATCTCGAAGAAGAGACTTGCGTCCATAATCTCTTGAAACGCTATTACATCTGCATCAAGTGTGGGAATGATATCCACCAGTAAGGGTATGGTATTGTCATTCATAGGGAACTCTTTCAGGTTCCAGCTGATGATGTCCAAAGTGCTATCTGTGCCGAATCCCACAGGGATATCCGGGTCATCTGGCGGTGTAAGCGACTGGTTCTTGCCGCAGGAGCTCAAAGTGAGGAGGATCAGCAGTAGCAAGCCGAATAAGTGTCTATGTTTCATGTATTTTACCTTTTTTGTCTGAATCACCCTATCAAACGACGGGAATGATTCAAAAGCTGTAGCCTGTTATATTTGTCAAGCGCATTTTCGCAGGTGAATGAAGCTCAAACAGATCAAGGAGTAATATATCCCAGTTTGGCTCAGAGACCATGCACCTCACAGATCAAATTCCTGGCTTCTAGTACTTCGGAAAATCTCTTCAGATCCTGCTCCGTCAGATGAGTCACGTTACCAATCGGGTATTGTTTTCCCAAGCATTGGTATCTGGCTCTACCATATTCGTGATAGGGCAGGATACGGATTTGGGAGATGGCGTGATCCCGGGCATGATCGGCAATCCAATCTATGAATGCCAGCGTGGCATTTACTCCAGTAATCAATGGCAGGCTTAGGATTATTCTATCCGAACCCAGGCAGGAGCAAAGCCTGGATAGATTCTCCAAGATGGGTGTAATCGGGCATGAAGGATAGCAGACGTAGCCATAATTACTCCAGTGTTTGACATCGAAATAGACGAAGTTTATGAGTTTTAACTGCTCCTGATCGAGATCCGGGGCAAAATAACCACAAGTCTCCAAACCAAGGGTAAAGCCCGCTTCCTTGATCTCTCTAGTGACTCGTCAAGGCATGAATGTCGTTTTGTTATTGGGTTGCCAAACTCCAATTTGCCAGATACTTCTGCAGATGATTCAGAAGCTTCATTCCTCCTTGGATTATCTATACTTGAACCTGATATCATCGGGTTATCATCGGGTGAGCATAGGATGATAACACCTTGATATCAGCTTCAACACTGGATCGAACAAAGGGAATGAGGAGCATGATTCTAAAGCTCCCTTCGGTCGTTGTGGCAAGTCGTAGATTGCCACCTCATGCTTGACATGAAACTAGCCAGAGCAAAGGCAAACTCAGCCTGGGCAAGCGGTTCACCACCGGAGAAGGTAATACCCACTCCTGAGTTCTGATAGAATCCTCTTTGAGGGAAAAGCCTGGCCATTAAAAACGGGATACATTGTGGTATCCCGTTTATGCTAATTGAGAGAAGAGATTCTATTTCATCAGGAGCATCTTGCGGGTTTTAGTATCTTGTTCGCTATATAAACGGTAGAAGTATATTCCGCTGGATACCGATACACCGCTGGAGTCCGTTCCATCCCAGTTGAAGCTATTGACTCCGGCTTGGATGGGTCCATTGTGCAGAGTTGTTACCAATTGTCCCCGGGTGTTATATACCTGCAATTTGGCATTTGTAGCGTATTTGCTATCGAAAGCAATGGTAGTATTGGGATTGAAGGGATTGGGATAGTTGCGCAAGTTCGACAAGGTAGCTGCGCTGACTTCGTCTTCGTTTGATACATAGTTATCAGGCCCAGTAGTGCTGAAACGAATGGCTCTGCCGGCTTCCAGTACAGCGGCGGTGATGGGATATATATTGCCGTAGCTATAACTGATACCGTCATTAGACAGATGGTTTTCAATTCCCACTGTGCAGTAGTTTGCATTTACAGAAGGGTTATCGATGGTGTGATATTGGAACACGACATCGCCATCACTTCCGGTTTTGGGATACAGGATAATTTGGAACTTTTCCAAAGACGCATCAGGACCAGCCTGAATGGTGGACTGGTTGTATGCCTCGTTCCATTGGACGATGAAGCGATTGTTTGCAGCGTCGTGCCAATACAAAATCCGCATATCCGCAAAGACATCAGCACCCGTGCCATCTACACCGGTTTTCATACCTTTCAGATCGTCCCAATATGGGGCGAGCAAAGCTTCGGGACCTAAAGCGGCAGTGATGAAGTGGTTGTTGAAGTAGCTTTCATCTGTATGAACGAAAGAAGCCCACCCGTTTGAGCTGATGGTAAGATGGTCGTAATCCACACCGTAGAAACGGAATGTGAAGGGCAGTTCCACCCGCTTTACGCCATCGTCCATGACCAACCACAAGTTACCGTTGCCACCAAGCAGAGGATCTGTTTCGATCCACTCATATTCTGGAACAAGATCATGTTCTATATCGGTATTATCATAAGCATAATAGCCATATTTACAAGGCCCGGTAGGATCGTCAGTTCCGGGAGTTCCAGCCAAAAATGTGTAGAATGAAAGCCATTCGTATCCGGATTGGTCTGCAAAAACGAAGGATAATGGTATCATTCTGCCATCCCATACTCCTGGCTCAGGACTGATGCTGGCAGTAAAGCTGAATACTTCTCCGGGTTCAATCGTATCCAGATTCACAGGCTCCGAAGTGATGGTCACGGCCTCGGTTCTGGAAAGCACGGTTACACTAGCGTTTTGCAGAGCGGCATTGCCCTGATTGGCAGCGTAGAAAGTGATCTGTGCGCCTGTTTCCACATCCAGGGTTCCTTCATGGCGATATACATAGAACTTCGCACCACCTACACTCATGCTGAAGCGATGACTGGATGCGGGATTGGTGGTATTGTGTTCTAGCTTGATTACCTGGCCGGGTTGTAGGTCGGAACTGGCATTCAATTGATATTGAAGTGTGTGACTAGCACCGGGAGCCAGGTCGAATGTCCCGGAATTGAGTGCTATTATTTCCAGTCCGGGATTCTGAGCCAGACTTGCGTTTATTCCGGTGAGCGGGGTTGAGCCATAATTTTTCACGCTAATCTCGATTGTCTTCGTGCCATTGGGGTTGATACCCGCATCAATACCAGTATTTGCAGTAACTCCGATACCCGTTTCCTCGTTCAGGCTAAGAGTGCGAACCAAGGGAACCCAGTCGGGTTTGGACACCGTAATACTTAGCTCACCTTCTTCTTCTGGATTGATGTTCAAAATAGCAGAACCATCAATTACTTGAGTATAGCTGAAACTCTCACCGTCCTTAGTTCCGGATACCATAGCGCCTTCCAGATGAGGGGCATTGATGGTGATGTGTGATGTAGATTGAGAGTAACTAAGCCCTCCCTCGATGATCTCTTCCCCCATCACATCCGGGACAAGGCTCCACATATTCAAGGAAGGATCGGATAAAATGTTGTACACATGGAAGTAGAATGGCACCCAAGAACCTGGTTCAAGATCATTTGGGAAGTTCTTGTAGAGCTCAATTTTACCCATCAGAACCGAGCTTGCAAAACCGCGCACTCCATGATCCAGGATCGAATTGAAGGCACCGCTGGCAATCGTGTTGTTCAATCTGGTACGCGTGTGCAAATCCGAGGGACCCACAAAGGCAACACAACCGTTTAGGTTCGCAGTAGTACCCATACGCATCCATTTCTCGCCAAATGACGGAGTCACGCTGTTGGCAAAATCGCCCGTATTGCACACAATAGAATAGACAATTGGCGTTCTGCCCCCGCTGTTTATGTCGTCCAGATCCGACATGTGGAAGCTGGGATAGTGCCAGCCATTAGCATCACCCCATCCGCGGTAACTGATTATTTGCACGCCGTTCTGGATGGATTGGATAATGGCATTTGTGCCCGGATAGCTAGGCGGAAAGTAAACGGAATCGACTTGAGTGTAGCCATAATCCAACCAGCGTTCACTGAGCCAGCGACTCATCCAGACCGGAGTAGTAGGGCGCAAAGTACCCTCTGCGTAGTTGCCCGCAACTGCCAGGGCTCTGGTCATCCAAGAAGTGTCTGTCATATATGGTGATTGTTCGTAAACGATGGATTTATTAGCCATCACAATGAGTTCCACGGGTTCCACGAAAGAGAATCTTCCCACCAGCATATCAGGGAAATAGTCGTCTCCTTCCATGATTGCGTAGTATTGGTCATCGGCATCGTTTTCATTGAGTTCGGGAGATGGATAAAAGTTTGTGGGCACAGCATAAGGACCCACGGTGTCGCCAAATATCATCAGATAATCTGGTCTGTGTTCCATATACATAGCACGGATGCTTTCACGAATCTCTTGAGCGGACGAACCGGCGTCAGCAGTGTTAATCACGTGTACATCCATACCCAGAGAGCGTTTCCAATAGATGAAAGGAGCTTGGTAGTTTGCCAGAGAAGCGTGACTAAGGATCAACATCGAAGGACGTTCCACGGGCAATGACTTCAAGTATGAAGTATCCCAGTTGTCCGCAAGATACTTGTATGCGTCTATGAATGCGGGAGATACACTCTCAGGTATGTTCAACTGGCCATGTCCCCTCACACTGAGGTCCAGATTGTCCAATGTATATATTTCTGTGTCAGTTTCCCGCTGTGTTTGTATCCTTATGGTAACACCATGCATTTCCCGGAAAGTGAAGCTCTGAGCAATGCTCGCAACGTCGGTGAAATTCTCGCTGCTGCTTCTTAGATATTCACCTTGCTTGTCAAATACTCGCCATGTCATGCTCTGTATCAGCAATTCCGCATTCTGGTAAGGGAATGCAAGAGTCCGGCTTATGATGGGCGTATCCGGATGTTCAGTCTCTTCAAAAGACTGGCTTTCCTGCACAAACATCGGAGTCTCTCTCAGGTTTTCAAAGCGGGCGTCAATCATCCCAGCCGATTCATGAAAAAGCTGCAGAGGTGCTGCATTCAGCAAGCCTGCACATATTATTATTGATACTAGTGTTAATAGTTTTCTCATGGGTCCTCCCATTTAGTTAGTTTGGTATAGATGCAAGAACCGTTCCCAAATGATCTGGAGATCAGTTCAGTACAAGGGATAAACAGCGTATTGCACTTTTATAAAATGCTTTCCGAGGCTCAGTTGATGAAATACCAGCGCAATCCCGCATGAATGGAAAGCGGGATCGGGTACAGGCCATAGAGAGATGTGCTTAGCAGATTGCGAAAACTCACGTTGAAGTCGAAGAGTGTGCTTACGCGAACTGCAGCCCAGGCGTCCATCAGAGTCGAGGCTTCGATCAAAACCGGATTCTGAGCGTTTGCTAGATAATAATCCGAATGGCCATAGATGCTCATTCCTGCTTCCAGTTTGTTGTCGTGGCTAAGGTTCCAAGCAACACTCTGCGAACTGTTGAAACTGTATTCCGGGGCAGATACCAAGTATCTATCGATTTCATGGTAATTCCACTGGGAGTTGATCTTAAAAGTGAAGCTCCCCAAATCCCTCTGATATCCAGCGGCAAGGCGAAGGATGTTCTTTGATGATGCATACTGGGATGTAGGTAAATACTGCTCTTGCTTTTTGTTGCCAAAAGCAGCCCAAAGCTTCAGACCCCATTGCTCGAATCCGGCGAATACTGCACTCTCCGAGGGGCTGTAGATATCTAGCACTGCCATCGTGCTGTCTCCCAAAGGAGAGCTGATGGCAGTCACACTGTTGTAATCGCCCATGCTTTGGCGGGTGTAGATTCCCAGATCAAATACGGAAACGCGTTTCCCCAGCTTCCCATATAGGCGAAGCTGTTCCCAATCCAGCAAATCCAGATCCAATACCAGATCTGCATAATACGGAATGTTCAGGTAGATACTGGTTTTATGCTCATAATCCTGCTGATTCATTTGCTGTGCAGGCAGGTAGTTCCTATCCAAATGGCGATATTCGTGACGCAGATCCAGCGCAATATCCCAAAGCTTCAGGTTCTTCTCTGCCGCAATCTGTAGAGCATCGCTTTGTTGAGTGGAGGCGAATTCCTCTGAGCTGGAACGATCTCGGAAACTGGCTATACTAAGGTTCAATACAGGATTTTCAAAGCTTCCGATAAAGCGATTGTGTTTGTTCTTAATCCTGTAGTTGCCGAGATACCAGTAAGCTGGATGCAGTTCGTATGATCCCCCGTTCTTTGTGTAGGAGGAGTAATCCAGAGTCCATAACAGCTTCTTGTATCTATAACTGATAAGCTGATGAGATGAATTTCCGCTGTTGGGACTATCCACCCAGTAACCGTTGTAAAGTGAGAAATCGAAACCAAGGCTTAGTCCCTGAATACCAAGCAGATTACCTTTAGCAAAAGAGCCCAATGCGTAGCGGCTGTCGTAGTCTCCCAAAGAGCCTTCCAGACGTGACAGACTAACTGGATACTCGTAGAGTACAGCTTTGGCATCTATAGCTGTATTGTTCTGAATGAGATCGTGAAACTGGCCAAGCTGTCCCTGATAAAACCAAGTGGAATGAAGGGATCGCGGCAGCTCGAAGCCATCTGTTGAAAGGAACAGAGGATCGGTCTGCAAACCGATCATATTGAAAGATGAACGATAGGCACTGGATAGATTGGGATACTCAAAGAGCTTGAAATGATGTGGATTCACAAAGCTTTTTTGTCTTTGCTCAGAGATAATATCCAATACATCACTCTTGCTTATATCCCTCAAAATGGCTTGTTCATCTATGGTTCTGGGAAGGTCAAAATCCAAAAGCTCATCAGTATCTATCCAAGTTTCACCCTCGCTTTGATCCTTGGCTTCTTCCAATTCCTGCTGAAGTGGAACAACATCCAGGCTGTCCGCTTCCTGAGCCGTCACATGCTGTAGGCTATCAGCTTCCTGAGCTGACAGCAGAGTAATAGACAGTATCAGTAGAATCAGAGCCAGGAGTTTTCGCAATACCACTTGTATGTTTCCTTTATCAATTCAGGGAGTCTGGCAGGAGGGTCCCAGCCTAACAAGTTCTTGGCTTTTTCCGGATTCGCTACCCAGCCTTCTGCGATGATCTCGTTGTATTTATCCAAATTCATCGCACTGGGTTCGCTTCTCATTCGGCTGACTATCTGCCCCAATCCGAAAGCGATTTGGGCTGCCCAGGAAGGTATTACCAGCTTATGTATGGATTTTCCCGCTATTGCGGCAATGTGAGCGGCAATCTCGCTTTGAGTGTAAACTTGATTGTCTGTGGCATAAAATATCTCATTCTTCACTTGTGGATTGCCGATAAGATGAAGGATGAATTCTGCCAATTGGCTTACATGAATCATGTTCAAAGACCGCTCTTGTTTGCCGATTTGCATCTGAAATCCAAGTTTGCTGAGTTTGAACAGGCTCAAAAAGTCGCGGTCCCCAGGGCCATAAACCGAACATGGGCGCACTATGCTCCAGGTCTTGTTGCATTGCTTTTGAATCAAGCTCTCGGCCATAGCCTTGCTTTTTCCATAAATACTGATGGGTCTGGGAGCATCAGTTTCCTGCATAGGATGTTCTCTCGATGAAGGTCCCCCAGCGGCTTGCGAACTGATATAAATAAGGCGAATCGGATGTTTTTGCGCATTCACGACATCTACGATTTTGCGGGTTAGACCCAAGTTCACGCTCAACATCTCTTCTTGCCCTATACTTTTGGTTTTCCCGGCATTGTGAATCAGGATATCGACATCGGATAAAGCATTAGTAAGAGAAAATGTATCTGAGTAATCTACTACACGAGTGATAATTCCATTTTGAAAGAAGGCTTTGCGCACGATTGCCACTGGTTCGAAACCCTTCTGGGAAAAGTGCGTAAGCATGGTGCTGCCCACAAAACCGTTGGCTCCGGTAATAGCTATCTTCATCGATCCCCTGTGTTTAGAAAGAAGTGGTGGGCGTTGAGGGACTTGAACCCCCGACATCTTGCTTGTAAGGCAAGCGCTCTCCCAGCTGAGCTAAACGCCCACTGCTTTTGGTGTAAGCACTGGTCGGGGTGAGAGGATTCGAACCTCCGACACCTGGTTCCCAAAACCAGTGCGCTAACCGGGCTGCGCTACACCCCGCGGCAGTTTGTTCACCAAAATAAGCATGGTATTTTCTGTCAATCCTTTTTTTACTGGGAGACATTTAACTCCAAGATCAACTCGGCTCTGGCGATCATCCTGGACATCATCCAGGACATCAAGATCAACCCTGCCACCAAAGACCTGGATGACTATGCCAAGAAGCAGTTGGCAGTGGAGCGGGCTACCAAGTCCCTCCCAGCCAAGCAGACCAATGTCATTCTCAAGGTCTTCGGCACTATCGGAGGAGCCATCGAATACGTGTTCCACAATCGCAAATGGCTCTTTAGCATCGGTAAGGCGATCAAAGGGGTGTTCTGATGCCTCAGCCTATTTCGCAGCCAAGCACTTCAGTCACGAAGCCTTGCGAGACATTCTGAAGAGCATCAAAGGTCGCTTTATCCTCAGCTATGATGACAACCCGGATGTTCTAAAGCTATACAAAGGCTATGACATCAAGCATGTCACCAGAACCAAGGGCATCAACCGCAAAGAAGGCAAGTCTGAGTTCAACGAAGTGATCATTGCCAACTTCGCTCTCGTAGATATCGATCTGGATACAGCCAAGCCCAAAGCCATAACCACCAGAGAGATTAGGGGGATATCGTGAACAGCATCATCTCCTGGGTAGGTAGAAAACGTCTCCTAAGAAAGAAGATACTGCCACTCATCCCCAAGCATGACATCTACTGTGAAGTCTTTGGTGGCGCTGCCTGGATACTCTTCGGGAAATCACCAGATAAGGAAGATTGGCAGACCGGACCCAAGAGCAGATACACGGAAGTCTATAACGATATCAATGGTGATCTGGTGAACTTCTGGAAGTACATCAAGCAGCACCCTGAAGCGTTTGTGACGGAGTTGAATCAGTATCTGGTATCCAGAGAGATGTTCGACACGTTCGCCCAACACCCACCTAAAACCGAGCTTGAACGAGCCATCCGCTTCTACTTTCAGCTATCCTGCAGCTACGGCTCCCGGTCAAAGAACTTCTGCATCATGCAGGGATACAAGTATATGCCACTGCGTAACCTTGAGAAGGTGAAAGCAGCCTCAGAACGGCTCAAGCAGGTGATCATTGAAAAGCAGGGCTTTGAGAAGATTATCGCCCGGTTCGATACACCCAATACCTTCTTCTACCTCGACCCACCCTACTACACAAAGGAGCACATCTATGAACGTGAGAACGTGAATGCTCTAAATAGGCATTCAGTTTGGTTAATAATATTACCTATCTTCGAAAAATATGATTAAGGCAGAATTAAAAAATATCCTGTCTTAACACACCCAGAAAAGTCATTAGCCAACAAGATATGAATATCTATAAAGCAAAGAAATTGACTAAGCTGGTAACATCTAATTTGTATTTTTGGGATGACGTCAAAATGCCTCTATAGTACACGTTCAGTGTTTTCGAATCGTCGATAAATTCAATCACGTAGAATTTGCCAATCCTCGTCAGAGAAACAGCGTCTTTAAGGAATACTTTTCTCTCAGAAACACCGCAAACCAAATATCTTCCAGAGAGAAATAATTGAGAGCATTTCAATGAGATTGTTTTCCATTCGACATCTGTATGAAGCTGTAATCTCTCCCACTTTGTATAATATTCCCAATCAATTTTTTTATGAAATGCTATGGCGAGATAAATAGGCAGCACCAATATCCATGCTATAATTATGGCTGATAGAAGATTCACATTATCTAACATGTTCCCTCAGATCTAATGATTGTGGTGGAAATTAGCATTGTGCCAGTTCATTAAACACGAATAATATGCTCCTAAAACTGCACCACCAATAACTGCACCAGGCCCCGTCCATGAATAAGCTCCTGATCCTATTATTGTTCCAATAGCATCAGCAATTATTACTCCATTACCATAGCGGAAAATTACGGCATCTCCCCAATAATCCTTCGATGCTAAATAAACTTCAACAAAATCATAACATTTTCTAACCTGATCTTCGTTGTATAAGCTAAGTTGAGTGCTGATATACTCTATTTTTTCATCAATTGCAATAGTAGGGGCTCCATTAATATAGTCGCTGATTACAGGATCAATTAGTTCTTTCTCTTTTGATGTCAAATATCCGGCATTTCTAGCGTAAATGTATGAGTTTATAATAAATGTCGAATCAAAGGGGACGACATATTGAGTACCATCAATATCCTCGAATGCACCAATAACATCCAGTACCTGATTCATTTGCTGCAACGTGTTGTCAACATCTGATGGTATGAAGCCTTTTTCTGTAACAAAATAATCTCTCATACTAGCAAACATTAAACTATGGTTGTCAATGCTCATAAAACCATTCTCATCAAGTACGTAATCTCTTATGTTGTTCTGGTTGTTATTCTGAATTTTGAGTAGCTCATTATGCATTAGACCAATGCTATAGAGTCTTTCATGGTTGCTAATGGTTACAGATCTATCAGAGCACGATGAGAGTAATAATAAGCTCACGAAAGATACTGTGAGTAAAAAAATCAATCTTTGTTTCATTGGATTTTCCTTTTTCATTTTCAACTTCTAAATTAGATTTAAAATCCTGTTGAGTCCTAGATGCGGTGGAAATTCCAACTCATTGGTTCTCAACTCATTGATGGCATCCAATATCCATCGTTAATCACAATCTATGTTAGTCAAATAAACTTTATATACTGTCGGTATCTCTTCAAATTTAGTCAAGACATTTTACTGACCCACTTTTCCTCCCTCAAGATAAAACAGAGTCCGTGGTCTTCGCCCTGTACTTCGTTGAGTGCTGAAGCAGATGTCATCGGGTTATCATCGAGTGATCACTGCTTCATAACAGCTTTATATCTGGTTCGCCACAGCTTTAGCAAGAGGTGGAACAGAGGGGATCGATACGTTCTCATTCAACCCAAATAACACACGGAGTTCAAGACACCTATGCTCTCTATCTCCGTAAAATAAGTTGAGGGGTTGCGTGGACTTCTGGCAATGCATAGAATCCACCCCAGATATTGAAATCCATTTGACCATATAACATATAGGTATACAATAAGATACATTATGTCAAATGAACTCCAAACACATAATCCAAGTTCAGGGAAAAAAGCTGTCACCTGATGTATGGTTGTTACCCAATCATTCATAATTAGGATTTGCTTAAGCTCATAATCTCTAGAGGTCAAAAAAGATGCCACCAAGAAACCAAAAAAAAGCCCCTCTACCGCAAAGTAAAGGGGCTTTTATATCATGTTCGCTGTTATACGGAAATTACTTCCACAACTTCAGGAATCTCTTCCTTTACGATGCGTTCAATACCGGCTTTCAGCGTGAGTGTAGCCATAGGGCAGCCGTTGCAAGCGCCTTTGAGACGTACTTCCACCACGTTGTCTTCGCGGATATTGATCAGTTCCACGTCGCCGCCATCAGACATGATGGCTGGGCGAACTTTATCCAATACAGCTTCTAGCTTTTGTCTGTCTATCATTGAATCCTTCTTTACATTGCCTGGTTCAAGGTATAGACTTTTCCTGTAGGTGTGATGAAATCGGCTTTGTCTTCGGATAGAGAGGCGATCTTGACCAAGCCATTATCGCTTTGGTAGTACCAGCTCTTTTCCAAGGGTTTGTAGCTTAGTTCAATCTCATTCTCTGGATTGTCCATATCTTCTACTAAAACTTCGTTTTGACGAATGGTGATTTTGAGGTTTTTGCCATCTTCACTGGCATATTTTATAACCTCATCATTGGGTCCCATAGCGATAGGATTGCTTCCAGTCCAAAACTCTATGGTATTGAAAAGAACAACATCAGCAAAAGATGCCACGCTGTACACGGGAACTATACTAAGTACCCAAAACATTACTGTGTTCACCCATTTGTCGCCGAAGGTTTCATTGAATTCATACACTTTCCGGGTTGCGGCGAAGTTGCCAAAGCAACCAGCCACACCAACTGTGAGGATGATGGCCACAAGTGCCATGCTGACAAGCTTAACGATTCTGTCCATTACAGATCTCCTTTTTAACTTGGTTTTGCGTGCTAAGGTAATAGAAAGCAGGGATCACGATAAGAGTAAGCAGTGTAGATACAACTAATCCGCCGATGGACACGATACCCATGGACATACGGAATTCGCGTCCCGCAGATCCGACTCCCATAGCCATAGGCAACATGCCGATTACCATGCAAAGGGTGCTCATAATTATCGGTTTTAGCTTCATCTTTCCTGCTTCCAAGAGTGCATCGTGAGAACTCATGCCTTCTTTTCGCTTTACATTTACATAGTCTAGTATTAATATAGCGTTATTTACGACTATGCCAACCAACATTATAACCGCCAGCATCGAGAAGATGTTCAAACCCACTCCGGAGAAGAACAGAGAGAGGATCACGCCAATGATGGCCATAGGTATGGTAGCCAATATGATAAGTGGCTGAGTGAAGCTCTCTAATATGGCCGCGAGCAACATATATGTAAGCAATATAGCGATTGCGAAAGTTCTGATCATATCTACCATGGTTTCATTCAGCATCTCCGCTTGCTGTCCCCACTTAATCCTGTATCCGCTGGGAAGCTGCAAGTTACTCAATCTTTGGGTAATTTCTGCGTTCAGTTGACCGGTGGAAAATCCTTTAGCGGCATTTCCTGTGATCTCTATAGATTTATAACGGTCCACATGGATCAATTGATAAACGCCAGTAGCAAAATCCACATCTACAAGTTGCGAAAGCAGATAGCTTTGTCCATTTACAACTATGGTCATGTTCATGATTTTATCGGGATGATCCACGTCTTCTTCTGGCATAGTGAGCTTGATATCGTACTGATCTCCACCTTCACGATAGTACGTGGTTACCATACCTTCAATGCCTGTTCTGAGCGCGATTGCCAGATCGTATACTGTGGCACCAATCTCTGCCAGTTTATCACGTTTGGGGGATAATGTAAGCTCTGTGTTGCCTGGACGAGAGCTGCTATCCACATTCAAAAGACCAGGGATATCCCGGATTTGATCCATGATGTCGATCTTGAGTTGTTCCAATACATCTTGATCTTGGCCTTGAATATAGAAGCTGATTCCGGAACCGCCCATTCCCACATTGCTCTGATCGCTTACTTTGATGATGGCATTGGGGATATCTGCCAAATCCTTGGTGATTACGCCCACCATGTCCAGAGTGCTTCGCGAGCGATCGTCCGCATCAATCAGCTTCACGTCTGTGCTGGCTACGTTGCTAGCAGTATTGATGAATCCTTGAGAACCGATGTTGCTAACCACATGCTCCACTTCCTCGTATTTCGAAACGCGTCCGTTTACTACTTCAACCACTTTGGCTGTTTCATCCAAACTTACGCCTTCTGGAAGTTCAATGTTTATGCTTACGTTGCCCTGATCCATAGCCGGCACTAGCTCAAAGCCCAGACCAGGTACCAACAGGAAGCTGCCCAACAGCATCAATATCGAAACCACAAGTATGCGGATGCTGGTACCCTTGTTCCGGAGAACAAAACGCATGAACCGCAGATACTGGTTCGAAAACTTATCAAATAAGCGGTCGAACTTCAATCCGAATTTACTGGTTTTAGTTTTTTCCGGGATAATGATGGACGCCAACATCGGAGTGATGGTAAAGGACGAAATCAAAGAGAAGATAGTGGCAAAAGTAACTGTGAGCGCAAACTCACTCAAGAAACCACCCACCATGGATTTCATAGTGGCCATGGGCAAAAACACCACGATGTTTGTAAGCGTGGATGCCAATACGGCTATGGTAATCTCAGTAGTTCCCTTGTAGGAAGCCTCTTTACGCCCGTTTCCCATTTCTTTGTGACGGAAGATGTTTTCGATAACCACCACCGAGTTTGTCACCAAGATACCCACAGCAGTGGAGAAACCGGTAAGAGTAAGCATGTTCAGAGTAAACCCGGCTGCTTGCAGGAAGATAAAGGTGGAGATAATGGAAATCGGCATCGACAAAGCAACGATGAGAGTGGAGCGGAGATCGTGCAAAAAGAGCAGCAGAACAAGACCAGTGAGTAATATCCCCATCCATATTGTAGACAGGGTATCGGCAACCGTAGAGCGAGTAAATTCGCTATCGTCACGAATCACGTTCAGTTTCGTGTTCGGAGGCAATTCACTTTGCAGAACGGGTAGTTCCTTACGCACCTGTTCGGCGATATTCACAACGTTTCCATCTGAGCTTTTGGTAATTGACAAGCGAATGATATTGTTGTCCACAACCTGATTCTTCACGTTGAAATATGTAGCTTTTTGAGTGATCGTCTCTTGCCCGTCGATCACATTGGCAAGGCTACCCAGTTTCTTGGGGCCACTCATAGTAGGAATGTCCAGGTCTTCGATCTCCTGTACGCTGGCAAACTCACCTTTCAGACGCACGGAGTATTGCTGATTGTTGCTAGTGAAAGAACCGGCAGGCATATCCAAATTGTGTGCGGCAAGGATCTGGTTCAAAACTGAGGGTGAAATGCTGTTCTGAAAAACTACGCGATTCGGGATTTCCACTCCGATCTCGCGCTTTGCCCCGCCATTGATAGAAACTTGGGCTACACCTTCGATCTGGGAAAGCCGCTCTTTTAGCTGGCCATCAGCCAATTCATACATCTCACGGCTATCCATGTCCCCAGAAAGTACCAGATCCATGAAGGGGAAAGAGCTGATGTCGAACTTTTGTACCGAAGGTCGATCCACTCCATCGGGAAGATCCCGCAATACACCGTCGACCTTGTCCTTAACCTCGGAGTTTGCAACGTTGATATCCTTGCCTTGTTCAAAGGCTACCAGGATGATAGACACATTTTCGATAGAGTAGCTTTGGATGAAGTCCACTTGTGGCGCTGTTGCCGCTGCTTCCTCCAGTTTGGTTGTAACCTGGGTTTCTACTTCGCGGGGTCCGGCTCCGGAATACACTGTCATTATGGATACATATGGCAGTTCCACTTCCGGCATCAGATTCAAGGGCATGTCCATGTATGCCATTGCGCCAAACACCACAAAGACCAATATGGCCATGGTTACCAGAACCGGCCGGTCTATGGATAGTTTTGCTAAAAACATATTAGTTTCCTTCTATTATGCGAATCTTCGCGCCTTCGGAGAGTGCTTTGATCCCTTCAGTAATCAATGTATCACCTATCTCAAGACCTTCGGTAATCTCATAACGCAATTGATCGGTAATACCTGTAGTTACCGGCACTTTGGTGGCTTTGTCTTCACGAGCCAGCCATACAAAAGCATCTCCGTTTTCTCTTACCAAGTGATGACGGTCAACAATCAGTACATTCGGCTTGGTAAGTACCTGTACGCCGATCTCTGCCGTAACACCGAAGCCCAGATTGGGACGGTATCCAGGAAACTGAGCTTCCACACGGAAAGCTTTTGCAGAAGGATCCAACGCTAAAGCTATCTCGGTTATTCGTCCAGTGATTACGATGTCATTCCAGGTAGCTTTCACGATGCCGCCTTTCTTGATCCTGCCGATCTCATCCTCCGGTACCATAATGGTGGTTTTGTAGCCATTAGTGGAACTGACCGTAAAGAGATCAGTACCGGGGAAAACTTTTTGGGATACATTCACCATAATGTCTGTGATTACACCGCTAATGGGGGCTTTCACGAAAACCATCTGTTCGCTGGATTCCAGATTTGCCTTGGATACTTCCCATTGGCTTTTCACATTCTCATAATCCTGCAGCGAGATGGCACCTTGATCTTTTAGTCTCAACATGCGGTCATGAGTAGCGTTTATGCTGGTGAAGGCGGTTTTGGCTTGCTCATACTGCGCTGAAGGGCTGTTTAGAGGGAAGGTAACGATCACGTCTCCCTTTTCCACTCTGTCGCCAACTTTGGCTTTGATACCCGTAACCACATCACCCAGCATCGCTTGCACAGTGGATTCCTGCATACCGGTAAGAGTGGCATTGTACAACAACTGCTGCACAAAGGTATCGCTTTCTATTGTGGTCACGCGAACCGGAATACCCAGCTCTTCGTGTAATTGCTCCATGCTCTTGGCGTCTTGTTTCTTCTTGCCACAAGCGCTGATAAGCATCAAAAAGCTCATGGCGATGATCAAATATGTAGTTCTCTTTCTCATTATTTACTCCGCTGCTAATTTGTAACCTAAGGATTTTGTGAATTCCCGTTCCGCACTGATCACATCATATACGGCACTGAGATATTGAAGACGAATGGACGCAAGTGTGGTTTGTGCATCGAACACTTCCAGTTGAATGCCCATCTGATTGTCAAACCTGAGTTGAGCCAATTCCAAATTGCGTTCTGCCATCGTAATGTTTTGTTCCTGCACTTCATAATTGTGCAAAGCGTGTTGTAGTTTCTGATGTTTCTGCTTTACCTCAAGGCTGACAAGCTCCTTGGTCTCCTGCTGTTGAAGTTTCGCTATGGCCAAATCGTGTCTGGCATAACTAGCTTTACTTCTATTGGATAATCCGGTGAAAATAGGCAGGCTAAAACCTATTCCCACAGAATACTGAGTGCCAAAATCTTCGGATTCGATACGATACTCATCTGCCGCTGAATATAAGGCAGCGCTGGCGCTAAGAGCCACATTGGGAAGGAAATTGCTGCGTTCGGCATTGTATTGCAGCTGTTTCACTTCAGTTGCTATGTCCAGTAGTTCCAACTCAGTCCTGTTTTGTTCAGCAATCTCTATTGCTTCTTCTATGCTCAATTCAGAGATTTCAGGCATCACAAATTCCCCTTCCGGGATCAGATTAGGATCCTCAGAACCCAATTGCTTCCGAAAAGCGTGTAGAGCAAGATCATAGTTGTTCTGTGCCTGCAGAAGCCCCGGTTCCAGTTTTGCCACTTCCAAGCGAGCACTCAGAAGATCGAATTCCGATACCTGACCTTCAGTTCCCAATAGTTCCACTCTTACCAAATGGCGGCGTGCTGTAGCTAAGGCTTCTTCCTGTATCTGCATCACTTTCCGGGCCAATATGGTCTGATAAAACATATTGGTGGTTTCCAGAATCACATCCTGTTCTTGCACACTGTAGTTCAAGCGTTGAATGCTGCGATAGCGATCCACAGCCTTAATGCCGTTGATGAGTTTGCCGCCCAAAAAGAGCACCTGATCCATCTTGAGCTGCATGGCAAGGGAACCTTCCTCTTGGGGCGAAGAAGGAATCATCCTACTTACGATACCATCCAATGCTCCTGCAATCAGCTCGTCGGTATCTGTCGCCTCATTATCATCCAGCATAGAGCTTACGCTGGGAACGCTGCCACTTGCGCTATCCGGCAGATAGGTCTTCGAAAGCGAATATGAGCCTTGTAGATTGAGCTGAGGCAGCAAACTGCCCCTTACATCTTTATACTGTTCATCCGCTTTGCTTATCTCTTGAGCTGCTATCAGTAGACTCTTGTTGTTCTGTTTTGCCATGTTGATGCTTTCTTCTAGCGAAATGGCCGAAAGCGCTATGCAACAGCCAGCGCTTATGATCAACACTATCCATTTCTTCATTCTTAACCTCTTTTCAAAATTCCGTTCAATATCAATTGCATTATTACTTCGTGATCCCGCTCGATTATGCGTAGAAGACCTTCAAAATCCACCACCATAATCGCTGTATTACCCAGAAGAAACCAGTCGTTCAGCACTTCGCACAAGCGTTCTACAAAGATCCTGTCTGTCACCATGCCTTCTTCGATGCCTTCATTGATGATTCTGGTAAGGATCTGCAGCATTTTATCTTGATTGATCTTACGATACCTTTCAAAATGCTCCTTATAGTTAAAGGGAATGCTTTTCAGACCGTCCAGCCACATCGGCATTTCGTTGCACACATACTTCACGGGCTCTTGCATAAAGAACCTCAGTCTGTTCTCAAAACCTTTGATTTCGTTCAACCGACTGATCATCTCTTCCATAAAGGCTTGGGCTTGTGCTGACACAACATTTATGTATAGTTCTTCTTTGCTGGGGAAGTAATAGTATATAGTCCCCTTGGCGATTCTTGCTTCTGCGGCAATCTCGTCCAGCGAAGTCTTTGAATAGCCATAACGTAAAAAAATCCTCGCGGCTATATCGAGGATTATCTGTCTCTTATCCTTGCTTTGGTTCATATCAAATCTTCTTTCTCATATTCTCCCAGTTTTCAAAAATCGTTGTTTGGTGGAAGGGCAAGCTAATGATGCCGTAATCCAGTCTGTTTCTACCGTATCTGCCGATTTCTAGGCAAGTTGCGGAAGAGCAAACAATGTTTTGGCGTCAGATTGGGAAACTCGGAACATTTGTCAACTGATTTCTGACTATCTGAGAAAAATAGTCAGTTATCCGTTTCTCTGCCCTTCTCTGGTATATACGCTAAAGCCCCGCTACAAAAGCGAATACGTCAATATGAGACCTCTCCCCAAGAGAGGAGGATCAGTGTACTATGGCAAACTTCTGGGTTCTGATCCCCTTTCCTTTCAGGAGATAAATACCCGCTGGATAATGACTGAGATCCAGTATAGATTCGCTTTTCCCGCTTTCAAACCGCAAATCCTGCAGCTTCTGACCCCGCAGATTGTAGATCGCTGCTGAGGTAGCAGAAGGCAAAGCTGAACTGATCTTTAGCTGCGATCTGACTGGATTGGGGTATATATGGAGCGCAAAAGCCGGAATCTGGATCTCATCATCAGTCGCTGAGGGATTGGCGATGTGTTCCTCCACGAAAGCCGCACCATCGGAAAACACGATATCTAGGGACTCCCAATTCTGAGGCAGATCGAGACTTCCAATACCATACAAAGCATTAATTCCAAAATCCACAGTATCGGGATTCTGCAATTCCAGTAGGTATTGAGCGGCACCATCGATGCTGAGATATGCTTGATGAGGCACATTAGCGTCTGCATCGGAGTAGGTTACAAAGAAGTTATTCAAGAGGGTAGCATCCGGATTCAATTCGTAGCTGATGTCACTTAGTACAGGGCTGAAACTGTTCTCTGAGTTCACAAACTGAGGTTTTAACAAGATTAAGCCGGGGATACTGTAATCTCCTGCTTGAATACCGGTACTCAAGTTTAGTTGCCCTGTAGCTGTTGCGGAAGCAAACATGGGATAATCCGGTATCAACCACTCCCCCATATCCGGATCAGCATACAGATCAGATAATGCGCACGAAAGCAATAGCCATTCTCCTTGCACGGAAAACTGGATATCTCCCAGACGCTGTACTCCTTCCAGAGTGGTACCCGTAATCTTATAGAGGCCGGGACTCAGGAGCGTTCCCATATTCACCGTATATACCAACCCATAAGCAACAGGAGCATTCTCAATATCGAAGTTCGGATTTGCCAGGATGGGCATATAGGCGTTGAAATTGAAGCCGGAATTCAGAGGATATAGCCCAGTAGCGTTGCGGATAGCATAATACAGACGATCATCGCCGAAGGAGACTCTGCTTTCCAAGATATCCAGGTTTGCATCCTCGATAGCCTGATCTCCCTGAGGGTCGGTTTGAAAGGGAGTGTAGGCGACAAAGGCCGGTTCCGAGGGGCTATAGATAGGGTTCAACAAGTCAATAATACTGGTTTTGAAGCCAACATAAGTTGATTCATTTACGTTGCCTTGTTTCCAACCTTGCATCCATGGCATCAATTGGGCTTCCACCACGCCACCAGTTTCCAGATAGTAATAGCTTCCCTCTCCGCTAATAGGAACTACAAAGCTATAAGGATTTCCCAGATCGAAGCCGTATATCTTTTCAAAGTCCAGATATGCCAGCAAGAGTGCTGTTTGCAGCAGCAAGATAGCAAGTATAAACATTTTACGCATAGTTGCTCCTTTAAAACTGGTAGTGTAAGGTCACATCTCCGCTAATGCCGTTTTGATGCGATTGTAAATCTCTTCTGCCAGCGCGTGTTTATCTTTATATATTGTATCATGGGGTTCTATTGGCTCCAGGACCCTCATTTTAAGTTCTGCGGGTTTGATTTGCTTATCTGTCTCATACACTCGCCAAGTGTTTTTGATGACCAGCGGCACGATGGTAGCTTCCGCCATGGCCGGCAGTTTGAAGCTGCCTAGATGAAAATCCCCCATCATGTCACTTTGGCTTCTGGTCCCTTCCGGGAAGATCACCATGGGATGCCCCGCCTTGATCACTTCTGCGCTCTTTTGAAAGGTCTCAATAGCCTTACGTGCGGAAGAGCGGTCGATAAACACACAAGGTATCTCTTTCATCCACCAGGATAAAACCGGTATCTTAAAAAGCTCCTTCTTGGCAATGAAACCTCCGGGGCGACCAATGAAGCCCAGGAACAGTGGAATGTCGAACATACCCTGATGGTTTGAGATGAAACAGATACTCTGGCTGTAGGGGAGTTTATCCAGACCACATACTTCCACCTTTGAGCCTGTGCTTAGCACTGTGGTTCTGCCCCAATACCGAACAAAGATATACACAACCTTGCGATAAGCTCCTTTTGGCAGCAGTACTTTGCAGATAATCAAGAGGATATACGCCAAAAGGCAGACAAACATAAAGCAAATAAACCAGATTTTCCAGAAGGCGGATATCATACTTTTCCCTTTAGTAGCTCAAGGTTACCCATTCTTCATAAATATCTGTCAGCGATGTGATCCATCCTCGCTGCCGCAAAGCGTAGCGGATAGTCTGCCAATACAAGCTACCCCAACCTGGATAGTCGATGGGATCGAATGTGGTATTGTGCCACAGCAGGGACAAATGAGACTGATACAATCCCGCCACATCGATCAAACGACGCAAAGCCAGCTTTGCCCCATTTCTACTCATGTCCATCGCCCTGGATGAATACAGACTGGTATCCATTACGATCAAGGGTATCTCCAGCACACGGAACGGCCGGTTTTCCTGGATATTAAAAGGATAGAATGGGAAGGATATTCCCGCTCTGAAGCCGATGTTTTCCCAATATCCCAGAGTGCTGTCATACTTGATTCCTTCAGCTTCCAGATTGGCAAAGCTCTTTTGATAATCGAAATGCAGATAGTGGGTTCTAAATCCCTCCACAGAGAAGCCCAGATCACGCAGCCGGGCCAATTCTGTCCTCAGAACTTCCGGATCGTAAGCGGATTTCGGAGAGCCATGCAGACCCACATCTTCCTGACCCAGCAGATCGATGATCTCCTCGCGAAACACCATATCCGAGATGTAGTTCTGCCGCTGGTCTTCAAATGAAGTGGAAGCCATCAGAAACCAGGTTGATTTTACCTTTAGTTCCTGTTCTTTCTGCAACATCTTGCTTAGCAGCTTGTAGTGATTGTATATAAACCTCTTGTGCAAACTATGTCCCAATAGCTTGTAGCTCGCATTCAATGGGCGTTTGAGCATGGTACGAAGATTGTATTTCTCTGTCTTACTAATGCTGTTTTTGTCCCAAAACCGCCAATAATCGATGTCGTGAGACAAGCTCATGGCAAAGCGCTTTGTTTCCTGCCAGGCAGTCTCACGTACAAACTCCGGTAAAGTCTGTTGCATAGCATAAGAAAGCGCCTGACAATACACATCCACCACCGGTGTCTCGGTAAAATCCCACCGGTATTGCAGACTTTCCTTATAATCTACCCGACCTCGGGGCAAACCCATATTGCTTCGGATGTATTCGTGCCAGCAGGTCAGGAAATAGAAACCTCCCGCCACGATATCTTTACGCAGGATGCAGCTTTCCTCAGAGAAAGAAAAGATCGGCCCTCCCATGGAAAAGAGGAAGGGAAGATGATGATTTTTGAAAGTGCAAAAATTCACCTTTTCCAAAGGATAAAGCTCGCGCTTTTCAAAGAACTCTGCCGTTTGTGGGTCAAACTCGATCCGTACCGGATACTCTCGCGTAGGACGGGGCCCATAATATAGATGAGCCGCCTCAAAATGAGATCCATAGATGAACTTCGGACTAAGGCGCAATATATAACAGAAGGTGCGAAACACAAACTCCGCTTTGGGAATGTATCTCTGGGGCAAGTTTAGCAGGATGTTTATGTTTGGATAGCGTTCCATCTGTATTACTTTTCTTTGGCAGGCATGATTACTTTTTTTAGTACTTCCGATACTTCCGAGACGTAATTGATTTCCATCCCGCTGAGTATTTCTTCAGAGAAATCCGCTAAGCTTTCCCGGTTTTCTTCGGGAATGATCAGTTTCCGGATGCCGGCACGCTTTGCCGCAAGCATCTTTTCTTTCAAGCCGCCGATGGGCAACACCTTGCCTTGCAGCGTCAACTCTCCGGTCATCGCGATATCGTGTTTTACCTTGCGTTGCATAAAGAGCGATGCCAGAGCGGTGGTGAGAGTTATTCCTGCAGAGGGGCCGTCTTTGGGCACCGATCCAGCAGGGAAGTGGATATGGATATCGTATGTGCCAAAATCTTTGGGATTGATCTTGTACTGTTGATGGTTGGCTTTCAGATAGCTGATGGCTATGCGGGCGGATTCCTTCATTACCTCACCCAAAAGCCCGGTAAGGATCACCGCACCTTTCCCAGGCATACGGGTAGCCTCACAAAAGAGGATTTCTCCGCCATAACTGGTCCATGCCAAGCCCGTTGCTACGCCGATCTCAGACTTGCGGTTGGCCAGTTCCAAGCTGAATTTTCGCGGTCCCAGGTATTTGTTGATATCGCTAGCTTTCACACTCCAGGGTCCGTCTGCTCCGGCAGCGGCCTCCCGAGCAATCTTACGAAAGATAGAGCCAATTCTGCGCTGCAGGTTTCTCACACCTGCTTCTCTCACATAGTATCTTATCAATTCCTTCAAAGCGCTTGTACTTACGGTAACCTTCTTCCCACTCAATCCGTTGTCCTCTTTTTCCCGTGGAATCAGATAGGCTTTGGCGATGGCGATCTTATCGTGTTCCAGATAGCTGGTAAATTCGATGATTTCCATCCGGTCTCTCAGAGGAGCTGGAATGGTGTCCAATGAGTTTGCGGTAGTGATAAACATCACTTCCGAAAGATCAAAGGGCAGATTTAGATAGTTGTCCACAAAGCTGTTGTTTTGTTCGGGATCCAATACTTCCAAGAGAGCTGATGCAGGGTCGCCTCTGAAATCCCGGCCCAGTTTATCTATTTCGTCCAGCATAAACACGGGATTTGCCGTACCCTGACGCTTGATTTCGTTGATGATCTTACCCGGCATGGCCCCGATATAGGTGCGCCGATGCCCCCGGATTTCTGCTTCATCGTGTATGCCGCCCAAAGACATGCGGATAAACTTGCGGTTCAATGCTCTGGCTACGGATTTGCCGATGGAGGTTTTACCTGTTCCGGGAGGGCCAACAAAGCACAGAATGGGTCCCTTCATCTGACCTTTCAGTTTCTTTACGGCAATGTACTCCAGGATGCGTTCCTTGGGCTTTTCCAGACCATAATGATCCTTGGTCAATATACGCTCAATTTTATTTATGTCCAGCCTGTCTTTGCTATACTTGGTCCAGGGGATGTTCACTATCCAATCCAAATAGTTGCGGATCACCCCATATTCACTGGAAGCCGGCTGCATCACGGAAAGGCGCTCCAATTCGTCGTTGGCTACTTCCTGCACATATTCCGGGAGTTTGTTCTTTTTGATCAGATCCTGCCATTTTTGGATTTCCTTGCTCACCTCATCGGTTTCACCCAGTTCCCGGCGGATGGCATCCATTTGTTCGCGCAGATAATAGCGACGTTGATCTTCGTTCATCTCCAATTGAATATTGCTGCGGATATGGTTCTCCATCCGCATCTGACGGATAAGCTCCGCCAGGCAGTTGTTGAGATATTTAAAGCGCTGTTTCAAATCCACCAGTTCCAAAAGCCTCTGACGATCCGAAATCTGCAGCTCTATATTACCGGCGATAATATCCGCCACACGTCCAGATTGTTTGATATTGGCAAGTCCGGCAATCATTTCCCGATTTAGTAAACTGCTTTCCTGAGATACTTTATCTAAAAGCTCAAGCGCTATGGTGCGATATGCTTGCACCTCCATTTCTTCGTTGATGGGTTCGGCAATCACTTCCACATCCACCATTATGAAGGGTTCGCGTTGAACGGGGCGTTGCATACGTATACGCGAAGTACCCTGTAGAAGCAGACTAATACTGCCATCCTGATTGCGCAGCATACGCAGAATGGTGATGGCAGTGCCTATGCTTTCCAGTTGGGCAGCATCACCTTCTCCGCTACGATCCAGGAAAAAGGCCATCAATTTATCGTTTGATAGAGCGTGATCGATTACAAGCTTGGATTCCTCGTCAGTTACAACAAGCGGCATAAGCAAATAGGGAAACATCACTACATTGCTCAGATGCAGAACAGGTAGGGTTCTGGGAATCCTGCTGTTATTATCTTCCATTGTGCACTCCTTAGATTATGCATTTTACTATATGAATAAGGCATTTTAGCAAAAATGCAAGATTCAGGCTCATCGGATTTTTGACAAGGAATATTTTGACTTTTGCAGATCAATTTACCGTTTGTTACACTCCGTATATGCAGAAGCGAGCTTGTACAAATGGTCTCCCCGGACAAGAACACAAAGGCTGGTAATTCATTAGGGAATGGATGTCCTTTCAGGATCTAGGGCTCCCTCTCTGTCTCGTCCCGATATGAATCAGATATAATCCCGTTATCATCCTGTGCCCATTCGATGATAACCCGATGATATCACGTTTAAGTCTCCTTAAGGCCAAGCGGGTAATGAGGGTATTAAGGAGATGAACAACCGTTGTATCTACCGATGTTTCTTCTTGATCTCCTTTGCACGATATGTGAAAGCTTTTTCCACTGGCAAGGCATAAAGTATAGCTTTGGCATCGTTTTCGAAGCATCCGGTTTGCGCCAGGGCATCGGATATTGCCGATACCTGACTAGTGGGCACGATCATCTTGCATAGTTCAAGTATATGGCGCCGCATTTCCAAGTTTTCATCCAACTTACTATGTCGAATCTTGCAGATAGTGGCTCCGGGAGCGCCGCTGCTCATCGCAGCTTCCGTGAGGGGAGTACCTCGTCCTTCATCACAGATCAGATTGAGTTCGGTAAGCTCGTGCAAGTAATCACGTCTCTTGGTAGCTTCCCGTTCCAAACTGGATTTACGCCACTCCATCCCACCCTTCAGGGCATCGATGGCAGATACCATTTGTTCCAGACTGGCAGCTTGGTCGATCTGTGAGCGTGATATTTTGGTATTGACCACACCTTGTTTGATTGGAAACACATAGGCGATCCCTCTGCCGGGTTCATCCAGCTTGCCCACTTCGATGTAAAGCTCCATCACAGGATTGGTGTCGTGTTTGCTCAATACTAGGTTTATCAGCTCTTTTTCGGGGGGGATGGTAATCCTGAGCAGTCCCAATTTATCCCGTACTCCAGAGCCTTCTCCATGAGTAGTGGCAGGTACGCTTGCACCATAGTTCAGGGATATGCGGGCAATTTTATCACCTTCTCCCCTTTGAACAACACAGATGATACCAACCAATTGATGGAAAAAGCTCTCTGTTTTCTTCATGGAAAAATGGATGTCACGATTTAGGCTATACTCGGGATGCTGATGCAGAATATCGATATCGTAGCTGTAGATGCTGCCTTTACCCGGAGCTTTGAGGTCATATTTCTTTGCGATATAACTCAATACACTGATCTCATCCGCTTCATCAACGATAAAGCTGAGGATCTCTATCGGGTAGGTGACTAATGCCTGGCGTTTGAAGAAATTTGTGAAACTGCTGTTTTTATCCAGAATTGAGGATCGACCTACTTCTGTAAATACTTGCCTGATCCCAAGAGCCATGAGATCATCTATTACTGATTTGGCGGTTTCCTTGTGCACATTGATGTTTATCTTCACGGCTTTCATGATGCGATCTCTCCCGTAGATAACTCGACGATTTCCGGCTCATAATCCCGTAAGAATGCTTTTCGCCTGTAACTAACTACCAAACCCATTCCAAGTACAGATAAGATGGGGCAGACAGAAGCCAAGGATAATATGCCAAAGCCTTCAACCACTCCTACTTGAGTTCCTATACCGAGACCCATGGAAAGTACCAATGGCACAGTAATGGGGCCGGTTGTTACTCCAGCACTGTCCCAGCCAATGTTCACATATTCTTCCGAAGATAAGCGGGTAACAATTAAGAGTAGCACATACATGGGCCCCAGCATCCAAAACAGAGGAATGTTCCAGATTATCTTTGCTACTCCCAACATTATCCCCACTCCCACTCCGACGGCTACTGCTTGTATCAGGAGCGTCTTTTTGAAGGCTCCCACAGTGATATCCTCCACAGTCAATCCCAGCGCGTTCAGAGCAGGCTCCGCCAGGGTTGCACTGTATCCCATGATGAAGGCAAACAGTAGTACTACCGCGATTCCAGCCATACTGTAGGGTTTATCCCCAAAGAGAGGACCTCGAACAGGAGTATAACTGTATAGATTCTGAGTGTTATCGTAGTTTTTTTCCTCAAAAGTAACAGCTTTTATATCACCATTTTCCTCATAATAGAAGAATGAGCTCTGGCTTCCATCGGGTTTGACGGCAGTGTTTACAATGCCCTTGTCAAAATCCCTGATTATCAGTTGATCTGCTGGGTTTTCCATGGGTGTAAAAGATACGGGTAGGTTTGACCCTACCTGATCCCCTATTTTGGAAAGACCAAGCTCAATTCCTCCTCCGAATACTGCCATTCCTATCACAGCAAAAGCTAAACCCAGAAATATCTCATCAGCCTTAGTCAAACGCTCTCTGAGAATAAAATACAGCACACCCAACATAAACAAAGATAGAGGTACGATGGCTCGCAAAGCATTCACCGTGTTTCGCCTGATGTAATCCCCAATATTCATGCTTTCCATATATGTACTGTCTTGTTTCAAGGACTGTTCGTCAAGCAAGAGAACTTGGGCAAAAGTGTGTTTCAAATCTGTGCTGCCATGGTGAATCAACCATGTGCGAAACTTCTCCTTGCCGTTAAACACTGCTTTGATGCGCTGGTCATCCCTGCCAATCTCCGCTACATATTCCATCAATTTATCTGGATTATTATCAAAAGCGGCAAGTTGAGCTTTGTAACTGGCTCTACTGATTGCATAATCCTTCATCTGAGCGTCATTCTCAAAGAGGTACCTGCTATCAGTGTTGCTGGCGGCAAAAAAGCTGACATCGTCCATTGGCTTTGGCACATGAGATGCCATGACTACACCGAGCAGCAACACAGCTATCACGGGAACCAAAGATGCCAGAGTAACTACACCGAAACCACCTTCGGTGTTTTCGCCTCCTTTGTTTGCCACATGGCTGATACCGATGCCCAGTGCAAGTACGAGAGGCACTGTAACCGGACCGGTGGTTACGCCACCGCAATCCCAAGCCAAGCCTATGATATGTACAAGATTGGGATGAAACGAGGCATAGGCAGAAAGAACCAGGAGCACTGATATCAGAGTATAGATGTATGGCTTCAGAGACCAGCCTTTTAGAAAACGGAACATGCCCAGAACCAGCGCGATTCCTACGCCAATACCTACTGCCCCTACCAAGTATGAAGAGTGTTTGTTCAAAAACAAGAACAGCATCGGAGCACGCCAGGCCAATACACTGGATCCAGCTGATTTCAAGACTCCTATGGCAGGCTCGGCCAGAGTGGAAGCCAGACCCAATATGAAAGCAATGGCCAATATTACACTCACTTTTGCTTTTTGGGGCAGGCGAATTCCAATCTCTTCACCCATAGGCATGATACCCAGCAACAAGCCTTCCATAAATAATGTGAGACCCAGTATCACCATGACCATACCTAAAGCAATAATCGCTGCATCCAATATAGGAATACCTAACACAACTGCTTGAAACAGTAGAAGATATATTATAATACCTGATACTGCTTTGATTTGTCCCGAAACCTTGATCCGGATGTATCGAAAGATCATGCGGGCGGCTTCGTTTCTCGCAACCTTAAACTTCCGATTATCAGCCAGTTTTTTTCTCATCCAAAATCTCCGCAACTGCTTATTCCGCAACGCCAACCCGGATTAAAACCCAAGAAGCCTTGCTTTTTCTACACAAATATACTGAACCATAACTAATCAGACTGTGTGTAATACACCGAATGATACCAGTAAGTGACAAAGCTAGAGAATAATCAACCGATAATCAAATACAAAATCATGTTTTCCACACCGATGATGAAGTTCAAGACGAGGAAAACGTACACGAGGTATTTATGGACGTAAAGGTTATGGTACTTCAGGAAAAACTCAATCGAAAACTGAAAATCGTAATCGTCGATTCTGTGCTCCACCCGCCACTGTTCCAGCAAGCGGGGTACGGTTTTCCTCAGTAACTTAGATACAATGCCGGTAAAGGCATCCACAATCTTAGTGCGGATGGACTGCTTCATCTTCGCCGGCATCAATGGCCAGGATTCTACAAAATCTGTCTTTTCCCAAAGATAATCCCTCACTTTCTGTTCCCATTTTGCCAGATAGCCGTCCTTGATACCGGGATTTTCGGCTTGGCGTATATAGTCGAACAACAAATCACGAGCTTTGGTAAAGAGCCAATCCCGTTTTCTAACCAGTAAACCGGGACACAGTACTATGTGTTTACCTAAGGAAAAGTGATGCCTGTTGTTGAAAAGATACCATCTGATGAAGTACACTATCGCTAAGCCAAGAGCAATATTCCATACGATAAAGAGTAACGATTTTAAAAAGAGCATCAAAAACCTCCTCCTGCTCCACCACCACCTGAACGACCTCCGCCAAAACCACCGAATCCGCCGAATCCGCCGAAACCTCCAGAAGACGATCCACCACGGGATCCTCCACCAAATCCGCCGCCACCCCAAGGACCGCCACGGCCACCACCGCGACCTCCAAAGATCAGCATCCAAAGCAGCACATTGAGGATTCTTCCGCGGGTGATTATCATCAAAAACACAAAGACTATAAGCATGAAAAGCACAGCCAATGGTGAGACTTCGTTTTCAGTACTTGCTCCAATTTGAGAAAAGTCGGACATTCCGGTGAGAGTAACACCCTTTTCCCGGGCAATGGCAGAGAGCAACATCAGGCTGCCCTGCATGAAAGAAGAATCCCAATCCTCGGAACCTCGGGAAAGATATGATGCCATGGTTTGATACACTTTATGTGCATAAGCATCTGTGATATAGCCTTCTGCTCCATATCCGACCTCAATGCGCAAGCGGCGTTCCTTTACCGCGATGAAGACCAATACGCCCTCATCCCTTTCAGAGCCAATCCCCCATTCCGCAAATAGGCGTACACCGAAACTGACTTCGTCTTCACCGCCTATTTCTGGGAAAGTAGCAATTGAGTACTCCACTCCAGTCTTCTCTTTCAGCTCTATAGCCCAATCATTTATGCGATTGCGGGTAGTTTCACTCAATATGGAAGCAAAGTCGTTTACATAGCCAATCGGTTGAGGAATATCAATCTTCTGGGCATTCAGCCCGGAGAAAAGGATAAGACACAGAGCAATCAGGATGTATCTATACTTCATTCAATATGTGTCCCATCTTGTTTTTCTTTGTTTTCAAGTAAAATTCGTTTTCTTTTTGAGGACTTATCTCAATGGGAATGCGGCTCACTATCTCCAAGCCATATCCAGTGAGACCTACAATCTTTTTGGGGTTGTTTGTGAGTAGCTTGATCTTCTTTAGACCGAGTGCCTTCAGTATCTGCGCTCCAATGCCGTAATCCCGCAGGTCTTCAGGAAATCCCAGATCCAGATTTGCCTGCACAGTATCGGCACCGTTGTCTTGCAAATGATATGCCTTGATCTTGTTCAAAAGCCCGATTCCCCTGCCTTCCTGACGCATGTAAAGGATTACACCGCGTCCTTGCTCGGCAATCACCTCAAAACTGCGCTCCAGTTGCTTGCCACAATCACAGCGCAGAGAGTGCAGAGCGTCGCCGGTTAGGCATTCGGAATGAACCCTTACCAACACGGGATCGGAGCCACTGATATCTCCCATGGTAAGAGCCACATGATCTTCTCCGGATACATCGCTTTGGAAAGTGATGATGTCGAACAAACCGTATTCAGTAGGTAATTTGGCCTTTGAAACCTGATGTACCAAGCGTTCCTTCTTGCGGCGATAATGAATGAGTTCTTCGATAGTGACGATCTTGAGGTCGTGGATGCTGGCAAAGCTTATCAAATCGTCCAGACGCGCCATTTCTCCGTCTTCACGGATAATCTCACATATAGCTCCCACAGGATTCAAACCCGCCATTCCGACCAAGTCAACCGCGGCTTCAGTGTGCCCAGCACGCTTTAATACCCCACCTTTCTCCGCCAGAAGCGGGAATATATGTCCGGGACGCATGAACTGAGCTGCAGTGCTATTTGGATTTGCAAGCGCTTTCACGGTTTTTGCCCGTTCTGATGCCGATATTCCCGTAGTTGTACCTTCAAAGACATCCACCGATACCGTAAATTTGGTACCGTGCCGCTCGTTGTTTCTGCTGGTCATCAAAGGAATATCCAGCCTTTGGGCATATTCAGTAGGCATTGGCACACACAAGAGTCCTTTGCCTTTACTGATCATGAAATTGATGTGAGAAGGTGTAACGAGATCTGCTGCCATTAGCAGATCTCCTTCATTTTCGCGGTTTTCGTCGTCCACCACGATGATCATCTTACCTTCGGCAATGCTTTTTATAGCGTCTTCTATGGAGCTAAATGCAGATTCCATAGCTGTCTTTTTTTGTTTTACCACTGTATATTTTCCTCTAAAATCATATTATATGGCTTGCTGTCTGTGTCAATACTAAAATACTTTTCCAGCCAATCCAGAGTGTATAAAATGTCCTCGGGTAAAGGAGCAAAGATATCCAGGTGCTCTTTGGTGATGGGATGTATAAATTCCAGCCGCCATGAATGCAAGGCCTGCCGCAACAGATGATTTGCTAGAAGCTCGGTTGCTTTACGTTTCATGTTCTGAGGCATCAGGGAATGTACTTGGCGGCGAGTGTTGTAAAGTAAATCGCCCAAAAGGGGAACATGATGGTGAGCAAACTGAACCCGGATTTGATGCATCCGTCCTGTTTCCAGCTTTACCTTCACCAGGGCAAAGTAATGATAATATTTGATGATCTTGTAGTGAGACAGTGACCACTTTCCCGCATCTGTGACACACATCTGGCGAGGATTGCTAAGAGAACGGCCGATGTGACACTCGATACTGCCTTCACTTGGTTCCGGAATTCCGCTGGTTATTGTCAGATAGGTTTTGTGGATTTCCCTGCGGGCAAACATGTGGTTCAATTCCGCTTGAGCACTGTCTGTCTTGGCAATAATGATAAGTCCCGAGGTTCCTCGGTCCAAGCGGTGAACAATGCCGGGACGATTGTTGTCGCTGCCGCTGGAAAGATTGCTGCCAAACCGGTATAGAATTGCGTTCACCAAAGTGCCGTCCGGATTTCCATGCCCCGGATGCACGATCATGCCAGCAGCTTTGTTAACTACCGCAAGATAGTCGTCTTCATATACCACATCCAGCGGGATATCTTCAGGATTTAGGTTATAATCCGGTGGATCGGGCAGTTTCAGGCTGATCTCGTCCCCTTTGTTCAAAGGATAGCTTTTCTTTACAGGTACATTGTTTACCAGGATGCGATCTTCGGTTATCAAGCTCTCGATAAAACTACGGGAATGCAACTCTTGCAAGCGCAGATTGGCAAGATGCTTGTCCAAGCGTATCGGTTCGTCGCCCTCGTAAACTATCCTAATCTTCTGTTGGTTCACCAACTATCTCCACAGTGTAGACTCCGCCCGAAGCACCTCCTTTACGGTTACGAATGATGGAGCCTTTGATCAGGGCGATCTTTGCAGATCCTTTGGAGTTCACGCTTTCGTCATAGATGTTGTTACCGAAGCGAAGGGATTCTGTAATCATTGTGAATATCTGGTTGTCAAAATCATCCTTCATTATCACTTCGTTTAGATTTCCCACATCGCTGATATGCGGAAAGCGCTTGCGAAAGACATCATTGATATACACCAGATCGCCGTTGATGTTTACAATCATCACCACCTGTGGCAAGAGATTGATGAGTTGGTTGATGCGCTGATGGTGTTCGTAGATCTTATCGGCTTTGGCAGAATCGAACCGAATGATGATCTCCAGCATTTTTTGCAGAGCGTAGATCAGTTCTTCGAAATCGCTGTCATGCTCGTAAATAGAGCTATCTATATCGATCTGGTAATTTCCGTTTGAGATCTCATTGATGAGGTCTTCCACCCGCTTTACAGCCCGATGCAGGCGGAAAGGCAGATAGTTGTAGATTACTACCAGGTAAATGAATATCCCAAACAGGAATACAATCATGATGGATTGAATGTCGCTGGCCAATGTATGAAGGTTGTCAGCTTGGGCGATAGTAAAGAGAACCGCAACAAATTGCAGTACAGTGAGAGCGAACAAAATACCGATCATGAGGTGATAACGATTTTTTATGGAGCGTTTCATCTTAATCCTTCCTAATGGTGGTGTCGTAGATCAATTTATCCACATTGCCTTTGGGGCCCATCATAATCAGGATGTCGCCTTCGTTTATGGTATCATTCGCACCGGGCATGTCGTTCATCTTTTTCTCCACAACATTGCGTCCGTCTTCGGTTATGGACAGTGAGTTGTACTTGATGGCAATTACATTCACGCCGCGAGTGGAAGGCAAGGATAACTCCTGCAGGTCTTTGCCCACAAACTCCCGTGGTGCCACCATCTCCATAACTACATGACCGCTGGAGAGGATGATGTATTCACGTACGTTCTTTGAGATCAGCGTTTTGGCAAGCTGGGTACCCACGATCTCTTCCGGTAAGAGAATGTTTTGCACTCCAATGAGTTCCAAAATGCGTCCGTGAAGGCGATTCTCCACTTTGGCATAGATGATACCCACTCCGATCTTTCTCAGAATTGCGGCAGTAAGGATGCTTTCCTGGATGTTGCTGCCGATGCCGATAATCACAGCATCTGCTTCATTCAGGTTTTGAGACCTCAAGGCTGCTTCATCTGTGGAATCCATACAGATTGCGGAAGTTACTCTGCCGGATACCTCATCCACCAGTTCCTGGCTTTTATCTATCGCTATCACGTCCATTCCGCTTTCGCTGAGGATATTGGCAACGGTCATTCCAAATCTTCCCAGTCCAATTACGGCGTATCTTGCCATTATTTGCTCCTTAGCCGATGGCTATCTTTTCTTCTGCATATTGTATGTTTGGCTCATGTTTACGCATCGAAAGCGCATAAATAAGAGTGAGCGGACCAATGCGCCCGATGTACATCAGAATTGTTATCAGTATTTTTCCGGCAGCACTCAGTTTTGCCGTTATACCCATCGAAAGTCCAACCGTTCCAAAAGCAGAGATGACCTCAAACATGAGCTTGTCAAAAGGAAGGCTCTCCACCAAAAAGAGCAGAAAAGCTACAATGAAGACGATTCCCAAAGACAGCGTAACCAGGCTGGCAGCCTCGCGGAAGTTTGACAAAGCTATACGACGGTTGAAGAGGCTTAACTCTCTGCGTCCCCGCAACATGCTGGTTACCGATAGAATCAATACAGCAAAGGTAGTGGTCTTTACTCCGCCACCGGTGGAACCCGGAGAAGCTCCTATGAACATCATGATCAGAAACACCAGTACTGAAGCTGGGCTTATACTCGTGATGTCCACAGTGTTGAAACCTGCTGTCCTGGCAGAGACCGATTGAAACAATGAACTCAGGAGCCTTCGGCTGATGCTGAAATCTTGCATTACACCATTGTATTCGGTTATGTAGAGACACACAAGGCCAACAAGCACAAGGATTGCTGATACGGATAACACAATCTTTGAGTGCAAACTCAGTTTTCGCACTTTATCCAGTTTAAAAGCATAACGATATAGATCGATTATCACAGCAAAGCCGATGCCTCCCAGTATAATAAGAGATGTAATGGTAAGGTTCACTACAGGATCGTCCACATAGCTCATCAAGGAATTGCTAAACAACGAAAAACCCGCATTACAAAAGGCCGAAATGGATACGAATATCGCATTGTACATAGCTTGTGAAGGAGACAGAGTCCGGGCAAACCCAAAAAAGAGCAAAATAGCCCCGATCATCTCGATTATCACAGTAACTATCACGATATTCTTCAACAGCTGAAACATATCCAAACGCTCGTTGTCGCCCACTACACTATGCATTACGTTCTCAAGCTTTAGCGTAAGGCGGCGTCCCATGATGAGAGCAAAGGCAGTCGAAATCGTCATGATGCCCAATCCACCCACCTGGATTAAAGCTAATATCACCAATTGGCCAAAGAGGCTGAAGTATCCACCTGTGTCCTGAACGCTCAAACCTGTAACGCAGGTAGCTGAAGTAGCAGTAAATAGAGCATCAATAAATGGAGTCACCTGCTTTTGAACGGATGCTTCCGGCAACATCAAGAGAACAGTACCTATCAGTATCACAAGGGCAAAACTAAGCATTAATGATACTGGGGGATTGCTTGTGAGAGTCTTGTACAGCTTGCCGTCAAAGGCGTGAAAGAGCATGTATTGAATGATAAAGTAGGTCTGCCGGATCAGCAGGAAAAAGATCACATACTTGGCCTGATAAAACATCAAAAGCCCGCCCAGGAGCAGCATAATAATGTCGAAACGCAACGGAACGGTCTGTTTCCCGGAGTCCTTTACCAATAAACGGCCAATGATAATAAAGCAGAGCAAGAGCAGATTGACGCCGGCTGTGATTAGTTCCAGCAAGCCGTAATTCATCAACGGGCGGATAATACTCTCCAGAAACAGAACAGCAAAACTCCATGCCGCAACTGGATAGGCCAAGGCTTTGATATTTGTCAACAGTCCTTTATCGCGGGGTTTAGACATTGTTTATTCCAACATCATATCTGCCCAAATAGCCGCTTGAACTTCATCAACCGTAGCTTGTGCCGAAATGCTGAGCAGGAGACCTTTCTGTTCAAAAAAGGTCTTTAGGGCAAAAGTCTCCTCGTAGAATGCCTTGATCCGCTTCCTGATTGCCGCTGGAGCATCGTCCGTCCTGGTAATTAAAGCAGCACCACAGTCATCGCACAAGCCTTCATGCTTTGGAGGATGGTGAATCAGGTGGTAGTTTCTGCCACATGTCTCGCATACTCTGCGACCATCTATACGCTCAAAAGCTTGCTTTTCCGATAGATCAAGATAATATACCCGAGCTAAACGATAGTGACGTACCAGATGCTCCGCTTGGGGCATGGTGCGGGGAAAGCCGTCGAATATCAGGCCTGGACACTCCTCTGGTATGGAGCTGTCAAGGAGCTCAAACACCAGATTATCCGACACCAGATCTCCTCTCCTGATAATACTTTCTATCTGTTTACCGATGTCCGTGCCAAGGCTGATTTGCTCCCTTAGCAGGTCTCCAATATTGATATGCTTGAATCCTGTACGATCGGCCAGCAGCTTGGCTTGAGTGCCTTTACCACTGCCCTGGATTCCTAAAAATACTATGGCGTCCGTCATATTCACCTCAGTTGAGCCAGGATATTTTGATAATCCCTGCTGTCAAGCAATTCTCGTATTTTCAAAGCCTTTCAACCTTCGGCTATAACAGATGCCACCGCGTATTGTTTCTCATGACTTAATGAAAGATGGATAAGCCGGATTCCTTTTTGTTCTGCCAATTCTTTGGCTTTTCCGCATAGCCGGATATCTGGCTTACCCTGGTTGTCGTTCATAACCTCAATTTCCTGCCAGGAAATACCCTGATCCCAGCCTGTTCCCAGGGACTTCAGAAAGGCTTCCTTTGCGGCAAAGCGCGCGGCAAAACTCTGGGCAGGACTGGCTTTGGAGCTACAGTATTCAATTTCAGCAGAGCTGAAGACCTTGTCTACAAAGCGAGGATTTCTATCCAAAAGCCGATCTATGCGGCCAATCTCTACGATGTCAGTACCTACCCCGATAATCATAAGCCCACCTTGAACTTGTGCTCCAGATCCAGCAGCATCTTTTTGATGCTACCGTCCCCCCCGAAGCCACCCTGACTTCCGTCGGAGGCAATCACCCTGTGACAAGGGACAATGATGACTATCTTGTTTTTATTCAAGGCATTACCCACTGCACGTTGCGCATTCGGTTTACCAATGCGGGAGGCCAATTCTTTGTAGGAGACTGTCTCTCCATAAGCGATCTTGAGCAGTTGTTCCCAAACCATCAGTTGAAAAGGAGTTCCGGTGGCAAAAAATGGTAGATCAAACTCACACCTATCTCCGGCGAAATACTCATCAAACTGGCGAAGTACTTCCCGTTCAAAATCGTTTTCTACCAGATGGTTTAGCGCTTTCTTACAAAACACAATACGAGTGATTGTCTCTTCTTCTATGGCGATTTCAAGACATATATTGGTTCTTTCGTAGTACAGTATTCTCAGCATACACGTTCCTTCAATTAAAAAGAGAAAGCCCCTTGATGTATTATGGACCAAGGGGCTAAGGAGTGTTTCAAGTAACTAAGCAGTAAATCTTCTGCGTTCTTTGATTCTGCCCGCTTTGCCCTTGGCTTGACGCAGATAGAAGAGTTTCGCTCTGCGAACCTGGCCATGGCGTACGATCTCTAGTTTGTCGATATTGGGTGAGTTCTGTGGAAATACTCTTTCCACACCCACTCCGCTGGAAACCTTACGAACAGTGAAGGACCTGGAAACGCCAGCACCACGTTTTTGGATCACGATGCCTTGGAAGACCTGAATACGTTCTTTACTGCCTTCTTTTATTTTATAATGGACTTTCACGGTATCGCCAACGCGGTAATCCGGAAAATCAGTTCTGATTTGGTCTCTGCCTATTTGTTGCAGAATATCCATTGGGTTCCTCCCATATATATACTCGGAGAAGCGGAATTCTGTGGATGTGAGGTACGGCGCAAATCACAGCTTCTGTATCGCCCGTTCTCTGCGCATAAAACCGGACTAACGCTGTGAGACTGAACCTTATCAATGCTCCCTCCATTTGTGGGAGAGGCTTATCGAAAACACCGGAAATACCGGATAGTTCCGCACTTCACATAAAAGGATTGATCTAGAATCCTGCTTTCCTGATTGGTTACATAGCCCTTGGGGGCATTGCTTATAGCAAATCTGGTCTGCGGGTTTTGGTTAAAAACTTTGCCTGGGTTTCCGCCCATTCTTCGATTTTACTGTGATTACCCCTACGAAGTATGTCTGGAACAGATTGTCCCATAAACACTTCAGGGCGCGTATAACACGGAAATCCCAGCATACCATGATAAAATGAATCACTGTGTGCACTTGTGATGTCGTTCAACACGCCATCCTGCAGTCTTGCCAAGCCGTCAATAAACACTTGCGCTGCCAGCTCTCCCCCACTCAGGACAAAGTCTCCTATAGAAATCTCGTCAGACACCGCCAGACGGCGGATACGCTGATCGATCTCCTTGTAATGTCCACAGATGAGAATGATGCGAGCTTCTGTGGCATAATCCAATAAGATTCTTTGATTCAGCCGTCTTCCTTGAGGTGTAAAATAGATCACCGGCGCCGGACCCTCCTTCAGATGTGCCTTGATGGCATCCCAAAGAGGTTGAGGTGTGGCCACCATCCCGGCGAAACCTCCGTAGGGATAGTCGTCAGTTTGGTGATGTTTATCCTGGCTATAAGCCCGAATATCATCCAATTTCACATCTATGGCACCTTGTTGCAGCGCTCTCGCCACCATACTGGTGCCCAAAAAACCGGAAAATGACTCCGGGAAGAGGCTAAGTACGCTAATCTTCATCTTCGCAAGGGATTATCACATTGTCTTGCAAGGCTAAGCCATTGGTATATAGAAGATCTTCCATGTTTTTCAGGAAGATGACGTCGCTTCCCGGATCCCGAGTGGACAGATAATGTTCCACATAGGGTACCAAAAGCTCCGTATCCAAGGCTGTAGCTATCACCAGAACATCTTGAGCGCCATTGAAAAACACATCTACCACACAACCCAGAAGGCTGCCGTTATATACCACATCCAGCCCCAACAGGCTTTCTTCCTCGTCCTCTCCAGCATCTTCGGAGATGGCAAGGATGGTCTCCCGGTGTAGCTTGCGTTCATCTGCTATGCCATCTTCGGCAAAGCGCACATATGTCTTTTTATCGCATTGCTTCCTATCACTGATAGTTACGTAAAACACTCTATTTTCTTCAAAGATCAAATACAGATCAACATAGTGACGAAAGACCTCTTGGTATTCAGGCCGAACCATCACGTGATGCCAACCTTCACTGTCTTGCCCGCCCAGTCTGCCGATTCCGATTAGGTGAGGGGCAGTCATTTACTCAATAATTTCCAGTTCTGCGCGCTTTCCTTGCTTGGTAGATACAGCGTTGATGATAGTGCGAATAGCGCCTGCGGTACGACCGCGTTTTCCTATTACCTTACCAATGTCACTTTTTGCTACACGAAGTTCATAAATTGTGACCTTTCCGCCACTGATCTCGGTGATAGACACTTCACTGGGATCGTCCACAAGAGCTTTAACCATGAATTCAATGAGATCTTTCATGCATCACCTCGGTTTCTGTATGAATCATTCAGCTTTCGCTATTTTGCGCTCGTGCCAGATCTGCAAGATGCCGGCTTTGCGCAACAGAGAGCGCACTGTATCGGTGGGTTGTGCACCCACAGAGAGCCAGTGAATCGCGCGTTCTGTTTCGATATTAATCTTGGATGGATCCGGTTTGGGGTCGTACCAACCCACACATTCCAGATATTTACCACATTGTTTCACGCGGGAATCCACAGCAACAATCCGGTAAAAGGGCTGATCACCAGCTCCCATCCGTCTCAGTCTCAGCTTGACCATTATTTCTCCTTGTTATTATCATATAAATTTCTTCTATGTTGTAGCATCTTTTTTTCCGATGCCGTTTCCGTCAAGGAAAAAATCGCAACATTTTGCTTGAGGGGAAGTTGGCATTTCTACGGATTACTGAATGCAAAACCAATGACCGTAATCTCATGATTATGACTGGACAGTATAGTTAAAGCAAGAATCCTCCACCCAATCTCGAGATAAACCCAATCAATGCACAGGAGTAACAAGCCGCCCATGCTAACTGTCTATGTTAAAATAAGTTAATGGGTGGACTTCAGGCAATGAATAGTTACCCCCTGCTATAGAAGTCCATTTAACCGTATAACATATAGGTAAACATGAAAAGATAAAAGGTCAAATGTACGCATCCCCCCGAAATTAAAGAGCGGTTTGATATGAGTATCAATCTGAGCATAGGTTAGGACTATTTTGTCTCTGAAAAATAAGGCATCAGTTAGCTAACTTCACTTTTTGCATTTTTTCGGCAATCGGTAACAGCATGATTTGTAAAGAGCTAATCTTTCCCAGTAGCCCATGTGATTGAGAGGCAGTAAAATAGCTTAAAATACTTCTTGACAAAAACACCTCGTATATTATTGTTGCTTTATGCTTTAGGCAAGGAATAACAACGAGGTGTTA
>JAQWBI010000014.1 GCA_028706475.1 Candidatus Cloacimonadota bacterium | reverse complement strand
GATCAGATTATCGATATATATATAAAAAACGCTGGGCTATTGAAGAAGTGCATCGCCAAATGAAGCAGAGCATGAGATGGGAAAGCATGCGTTTAGGCAGCTATCAAGGCATGAAAAATCTCAATGCCTTTATGGCTCTGGCCTTGTACTTCATATACAAATGCAAAGACTATGTCCACATCCTGGCTATCGGCTTCCCTAAACTATTGAAATATGTAAAGAAAGACTGGACTAAGCCCAAAGAGTTCATCTATTATCGCATAACCGATGTCTTGAATATCTGCATCAATCAAATCATCCAATATAAACGAAGACCCAGTATTGAAGAACGACGAGACCAATGGCAAATCAAAATTAGGCTCAATTAAAAAAATGGGGGAATGCCAGATCAAGGCTTATATATCGATTATCTTTGTCTTCAGTTCTTCCTGAATGCTTCGAATATTGGCTGCAAGATTTGGTATAATGGGGATTCCCTTTTCCCTTACTTCCAGCTCTTTCTCATACTCTTTTTCACCTGCAACCCAGATGCGATCATGTCCTGGGAGTTTGCGTGATTCTTGTAGCTGTACGCAGATATCGCTGCAGATCTGTTTGAAATCTTCCACTTCAGTGAAGAAATCGATATTGATGGCCATAAAGAAATGTCCCAACCGATAGGGAACTGCCTTTCCTTCTGCGTCTCTGCCCCATAATCCATTTAAGTAGCTTCCGTTTTGCAGTGCAGCACATAATATTTCCACCATCGTGCCCAGACCGTAGCCCTTGTGACTTCCGGTTACTTCTTCAGTTCCGCCTAAGGGAAGCATGCATGCAGTCTGTTCCACCAGGTCTAGTAAGAGCTTTTTAGTATCAGTTTGGGGCTCTCCTTGAAGGTTAATCGCCCAATAGGGTGGAGTATCTCTTTCTTCGCGGGCATATTGTTCGATTTTCCCCCGCTGTGAAATCGATGTAGCGGCGTCGTAGATGAAGGGATAAGGCAGATTTGTAGGGGCTCCGAAACAGATCGGATTTGTTCCCAACAGTGGTTGAACCCCGTGAGTGGGGCAAATGGAAGGCCGGGCATTTGTAAAGGTAAGGCCGATCATGTCTTGCTTTGTGGCCATATCAGCATAGTATCCGCAGATTCCGTAATGGGTACTGTTGCGTACTGCTACGCTTCCAATCCCATAGAGTTGTGCTTTTTCAATGGCTTTCTGCATAGCTCTATGTGCTATTACATGCCCCATTCCATGATTACCATCCCATACTGCTGTGGCGTATTTATCCCGGATCACCTCGATTTGAGTAACAGGGTTTTGGATGCCTTGCTTAATGCGGTCATAATACATCTTAAACCGTCCGATTCCGTGAGATTCAATACCCCGCAGGTCGCTAGCGATCAACACATCGGCACATATACGGGCGTCTGTGGTAGGTACTCCGATCTTGGTGAAAACTTGAACTATAAAGTCGTGCATAGTTTCTACAGATAAATACATCATTATAATTCTCCTGTTTTAATTGCTACAGCGTTTAGAGGTGGAAAGCCGTTGAAACAGATAGCAGAATAACTTCTTGTGTATGCTCCGGTAGTAAAGATATACACTCTGTCTCCGGCTTGAGTAGTATCCGGCATGTGATATTTGTAGTTCTCATACAAAATATCCATGCTATCGCAAGTAGGTCCGGCCAGAATGATCTCATCCGCCATACCCTCACGTTCAAAATAGATGGGGAATTTGATGGATTCATCGATGGTTTCAATCAAGCCACCAAACTTTCCGATATCCAGATACACCCATTGATACATGTTGTTTTTGGACTTTCGGGTGATGTTGATCACTTCAGAGGTGATGATGCCCGCATCGGCTACCAGGGAACGTCCAGGTTCCAAAATGATCCTGGGCATATTCTCACCAAAATCTTCTGTGAGGAAACGCATGATTTCCTCTGTGTAATCTGCAAGAGTAAAAGCAGGATCCACATAACTGGCTGGAAATCCACCGCCCAAATTGATCATTTCCAATTCCACCCCATGTTCCGCTACGGCGTCAAACAAATATTTACAGCGAGCTATGGCGTCGTCCCACTGACCAATATCGCGCTGTTGAGAACCTACATGAAAAGAGAGGCCATAGGGCTTCAATCCCAGTTCATCAGCCTGCAGGATAAGGTTATACAAGATGTCGGCATGTGCACCGAATTTACGGGAGAGCGGCCAGTCCGCTCCGGTGCCCTCGGTCAAAATCCTGAAAAACACTCTGGCATCAGGTGCTACTTCTGCAATATTGATCAAATCAGATTCGCTATCTGTGGCAAAGAGCCGCACACCTTTTTCGTAGAAATACGCCAAATCGGTTTTTTTCTTGATGGTATTGCCGTAGCTTAGTTTGTCCGGAGACACTCCCATATTCAGCATCATATCCAATTCATAGCGAGAGGCAATGTCAAAGCATGAATGCCGATCTTTCAGGAGTTGTAATATCTCTATCATGGGATTAGCTTTCACCGCAAAGTAGATGTCTGCGATGGGGAAATTCTTGTGAAGTTCATCGTATCTTTGGGCAACGATGTCCAAATCTACGATCAGAGTAGGAGTGGGCAGCTTTTGGGAAAAATTCCGGATTTTCGCAAATCTCCCAGGGTCAATGAATCGTTCTACATCGAACTGATAAGGCTCTTTATACATGGCATAGTCCTCAGCACACAATAATTAGATCAATTTATTTCGCTGGCATAATCATGTCAATTGAATATCTGCTCAAAAATGGAGATAAAAAACGCCGCCCTGAGATTGGGACGGCGAGTAATTCGTATATAGTGTTATTCACCAATATAATATACTGTGATGATACCTATGCTGCTGGTTCCACCCGAAGCGGGGAAGTTCAGGGATAGGACATCCGACACATAATTAGCTTCATTTTCCCATATGCTTGCTTTCATCCGGGTTAAGGTCGTGTTTGGCGGGCCTACAATGCTGAAGTATCCATCGGCGTCGGTTTCTGCGCTGAAGTGTCCGCCTTCGCCTCCAGTTTCATCTACAGTATTGAAATACACCCATTTATCCCCCAGATATTCGCCATCGTCGCTCTGTATCCGTCCAGTCAGTATTCCTCCAGGAACCATGGTTATCTCACCAAAATCCCACACATTACCGGGTTGGGGAACTACAAAGGGAATTGCTGCCGAATACAAATATCCTCTCATACTCAAACTGAATATTATGTCGAAGCTGGTAGTATTATCATAATGCGAAGCATTTACACTAAAACTTCCATCTTCTTCAATAGTCAGCCAAGCGCTGAATCCCATGTCTCCATGGGGGATATTCAATTGAAATACTTGTCCCCAGCCAGAAACAGGCTCGCCTTCGGAATCCACCATTTTACCCATTATCATAAAGCTGCGGTCTTGAATCACAAGGTCATCCACAGCAGCGCTTTGGCCTCCATCAGGAGTTGCTATTTCTCCCGTCATGGAGCTGGCAGATGTTCCAGAAAAAGCTTGAAGCTTCACAGTGGAATTTGCCTTTACTACTATGCTGAAATCACCGTTTTCGTCAGTGTAAGTATTTGTGTATCCTGCATAAACTACACCTGTCGCAACTACCTGGGCTCCAGCTATAGGGTCATCTCTGTCTGCCGCAGTTACCTTACCCGTGAGTGTCGCTTGATCGTCGACAACCACGGGATGGTCGAAATTCCAATAGGAGAAGTGGCTCACGTTACCCACGTAGTAACTACCCACTTTGGAGGCTAAACCTTCTTCCATCCAGTTCCCGGTCTCTTCATCATAATACCAAAGAGGCATTGTGTCAGGAGCATTTTCCAGTAGAGAATATGGAATTGGTGCGATCAACTCTGCTTCTTTACCTTCTGCCAATTGCAATTCCTGGCTAGGGTCACTGGCATTTCTGAAGGACGCAGAGACAAAGCCGTAGGATTCGAACATCGTGGTGCTACCATCGGTCTGAATCCCCGAAAAATTGCCCGGAAACGTGTCCAAGCATTCTGGATCGGTGGGATCAAAGTAGCGGACATCTGCCCTTACTGTTCCCGTATAGGCCTGGCCATCTGTTGTCATAAATGCAGCTGCCGGGATGTTTAGGGCAATTGTAGCATCGATATTGATCTCATCGGTACCGGAATATGTGCCTTCGTAAACCTGAAACAGTGTGGCAGACACATAGCTGGTCCTTCCTTCACTTATGTCCACCACTTTCTGAGTGGAAGCTCTGCCCTCCATCGCGAAATTGACCAACACCTTATCTGATGCATCGATACCACTGAGAGTGAATCTACCATTACTATCGGTAGTGTCGGAAATATCTCCCACAGAAACCGTCGCACCCTCCAGCACAGCTCTACCGGGGGAGTAAACGGTACCTGCCACAACACCGAAATCCATGCTTGGGATTGTGGGTTTTTTCTTGTTGTCTTTGTCGCAGGCAGAGACAAAGAGCATAAATACAATAATTAATGAAAACAGGAGTCGAAGCAACGTCATTCTTCTGCTCATCACTTGTTTTTCCTTTTTTTTGGGTTTTTGATACATCTGATATCAATATCTCTGCATATTATACAACATAAGATACAATGTACTACACAGATGTCAAATAGAATATGCGTAAAAAAAAAGGAATTCAGTAGGTTAACCGATATAAATGATATTTTGAAGAGCTGCGTGTACAGTAACTATCTTCTCTCTGTGCTCCATCCGGTTTTGAAGTACATATAATCGAGTGATCATCGAGTGACGACAGCTTTATAACGCCTTTATATCTACTTCGGCACTCAATGAGATTCAGGGTATGGTTCGCAAGAGCAGTCCGAAGTGAATGCAGTATTGCCTTGTTGGCAGTTGTCAGAATTGTGCCACGTAACAATCCGGGAATCCCTTTATACTTGACTTTTTTCGTGGTCAACGCTCATTTGTTCTCGTGAAAAAGATCATTCACATCGATATGGATGCCTATTTTGCCGCCATAGAGATACGTGAAAATCCATCTCTGAAAGGTAAATGCGTGATTGTGGGCGGTTCGCCTCACAGCAGGGGAGTTGTGTCCACTTGTTCCTACGAAGCGCGGAAATATGATGTTCATAGCGGGATGTCTTCGTTTCAGGCCTGGAAACTGTGTCCTCAGGCAGTGTTTGTGCATAGCCATTTCAAGCTTTATGGCGAGATTTCAAAACAGATTCGCGAGGTATTCCATTCCTGGACGGACATGGTGGAGCCGATGAGCCTAGATGAAGCTTATCTGGATGTTACTCAGAATAAAATGGGCGAAGCTGATCCGGTAAAGATTGCGCGCATGATCAAGGATGAAGTGAAGAAGCAAACCCGTCTCAGTTGCAGTGCTGGAGTTTCTTTCAACAAGTTTTTAGCCAAGATCGGCTCGGATCTGAACAAGCCCGATGGATTGGCGATCATCACCCCAGAAAATGCCCAGGATATCCTATTTGCGTTACCCATCGGCAAATTCCATGGGATCGGGAAAGTGACGGCTGCCCGTATGCGGAAAATGGGGATCAATACTGGAAAAGACCTGTATGATCGCAGTCTTAGGGATCTTGTCAAACACTTTGGTAAGGCCGGTCATTTCTACTACAATGTGGTGAGGGGCATCGATGACCGCGATGTAGTAACCTATTGGGAACCAAAGTCCATCAGTTGTGAGAACACCTATTATGAAGATATCGGCAATTTGGATGAACTGCTCATCAAAATCCGGGCTCTGGCAGATAAACTCTCCAGCAGAATGTGCTATAAGAATATCCAGGGCACTAGTCTTACCTTAAAGATTAAGTATGCAAATTTCGAACTGATAACCCGGAGCAGCACTTTGCCGGAACCGAGCAACGATAAGGAGATAATCTATAGCTTTGCAGAACAGTTACTGATAGCAAATTGGGACGCTTCCCGAAAAGTACGGCTATTAGGCTTGGGAGTGGGCAAGCTGGATTGTGAAAATGATTACGATCAATTGGAACTGGATTTATCTGGTTCCAAGGCAGGACAAAATGGCGATTAACTAAATCCGCAGCCACCTGCTTAAATGCTCTTTTAGCTCTAAAACGCTTTGAGCATGGTTGATTCTTTCTCTTATCTCCTTGCTTCCGGGTGCGGCTTTGATATAGTGACACAATTGCGAGCGCATTTCGCGAACCACCAGGTGTTCTTCCTTGTAAGCAAGGGCATTGTCAATATGGCGCAGGGCAGTATCCAGTAGCTTGTCCTTTGTGATGGGACTATACTCGCCGTAGCGCAGGTATTCCTTGATCTGAGCAAAGAGCCATGGGCGTCCCAAAGCACCGCGGCCGATCATGATGGCATCGCAATGGGTATCCTCTATCATCTGTTTGGCACTCTCAGGGCTGTCTATGTCGCCATTCCCGATTAGCGGAATGCTAAGGGCTTGTTTTAAATTTTTGATATGTTCCCAGTTACTCAGACCGGAAAACATCTGTTTGCTTGTACGCGGGTGAAGGCAGAGGATATCGGCTCCGCTTTCCTGCATTAAAAGACCAAAATCCATGTAATTGATGTTGCTGGAATCCCATCCGCTACGAAACTTGACGCTAAGGGGGAGCTGTCCCTGAGTGACGGACTTAACAGCTTTCACAATCTCTGATGCCTGAGTGGGGGCTTGCATCAGAGCCGAACCCGCTCCTCTCTTTACTACTTTCTTTACCGGGCAGCCCATATTTATATCGATGAAATCCGGCTTATAGGGCAGTAAGGCTTCGGCTGCTCGTGCCATCACCAAAGGATTCGAGCCAAATATCTGTACACCGTAAGGGCGTTCTTTATCTGAAAACAGCACAAAAGCAAGGGTTCTCTTCTGGTCGCGAATCAAACCGTCTGCACTCACCATCTCGCTAAGCAGATAGTCAGCCTGCCAGTCTTTACAGAGCTCGCGAAAGGCACGGTCTGTGTAGCCTGCTAGGGGAGCCAGATATAGGGGAGTGTCAGCCAAGATGGTATTTGCTCTTGATGGCTGCAATGTTTACGTCATCTATCTGGGAAGAGTGCATCCTGTCCTTGGCAAATTCCAGATATAGCCCGCTATCCAAAAAGAAATCCACCAGGTCAGCATCCAAATGGCCGTCCTTCACCATGAAGGCCATGATGGTGAGGGATTCGGAAAGGGTTTTGGCTTTTTTGTAGGGTCTGTCTGCAGAAGTGAGCGCTTCAAAGATATCTGCAATGGCAATCATACGAGATTGTAGGGGCAGTTTCAAAGCCTCCAGGCCTTGGGGATAGCCTTTTCCGTTCAAAGCTTCATGGTGAGTAGCCGCATAGTATGCAACATTGCTATACTTCTTTGGGAAGCTTAGTTGGGACAACATATCCCAGGTAACTGATACATGTGCACGCATGATCTGGATTTCTTCGGAATTCAGAGTACCGCGGCGGATGCTGAGGTTTTTCTTATCGGTTTCATCCAGGAGATAATAATGTTCACCTTCGTATTCAAAGTTGATTTCAGCAAGGGCTTCCATGCGTGCTATTACAGGATCGGGCACAAACTCGCCCCCGATATTCAGCTTGCGGATAAACTCGATTGCCTCATCGATGTAACTAATGGGATCTTGCTCCACGCAGCCCAGTTTATCTTGCACAAAGCAGGCAAAGTCTTGCTTGCTAAGCTTCAGTTCGAGGTATTTGATAAGAGTTCTGAGATGGAAGGCACGAGCTTGAACCAAGGCAAAGCCATCCATAATCCGTTCCAGCTTGCAACTCTTATCCATCACAAATTCTGGGGTGATGATCTTGCCGATGTCGTGCATCCAGCCTGCCATCGAGATCTCTTTCAGTTGGTCTTCGCTGAAATGGATTTGGGCAAAAGGACCGCTGTCTGCGATATTTATCTTTTCGGCAATCATGTCTGTGAGTAAGGCAACGCGAGTGATGTGATCGGAGCTGTACTTACTCTTCTTCTCAATAGCTCCTGCGATAGAGCGCATAAATTGCATCAAGAGGTCTTCCAAACTGGCGATTAGTTTGCGATTGGAAAGCGCAATAGCTGCCTGGGACGATAGGGAGGAGAGCATGGTCTTGTGTTCTGGGCTGAAGCTGATGATCTCATTCTCGTCATCCAGGGGGTTAATGAATTGAATTACTCCGAGCACGGTGTCTTCATGGTCTTTCAACGGAATGGTAAGCATAGCTTTGCAGCGGTAATTGTTCCTTTTATCGCTCATCAAGGTTCCGCTGATGTCGTATTCCGTTGCCTGATACACATCATCGAAACAAAGGCTATGTTTATTGTGATATACTGCTGAAACTATGTGAGAAATCACTTTGTTGCCATCGGCGTCATAAAGGGGAACCGGATTCCAGCGAATGGGATCGTTTGAGCCTCCTTGACGCATATTCAGCGTTGCATTATACACCAGCTCAAACTCCAAAAAGCGCGCGTCTTCGCTTACCTTGTAGATGGTGGCAGCGTCCGCTCTGGTAAAGGCAATACCTTCATCCAGAATCATCTCAAAGATCTTGTCCAGATCGGTCTCGCTGGAAAGAGACTGGCCAATTCGCGTGAGCTGCTGAATGTGCCTGATCTGGTCTTCAGCCATGTCTGTGATTATTTGTACTACCAGATTCAGAGTCTTGTTTACTTGTTTATTTGAACTGAATGTGTAATCCATATCTACCTCAAATGCGTTCGAAAAGCATAAAATAGGGGTGGTACCCATGCTTACGCTGTTCTTCTTCAAACCAGGTAACAATATGCTCGTCCAGATTGGGATGCAATTGGATGGGATCGTCCTGCAAAGAGGTGTAGTGAGGATTTTGCAAGAACTCCTCCACAATCCAGGATGCATATTCACTGTGGTCAGTTGATATCTGTACCTGCGCTCCGGGGATCAATATATGAGCCATGGCGTTCAGTAGGTCTTGCTGGATCAGGCGTCGCCGGTGATGTCTGCGTTTGGGCCAGGGATCAGGATGCTGGATAAAGATGCCGCTAATGCTGGAGGCTTTAAAAAGCTGAGTAAGGCTGGCATCTACAAACTTGCGTACCAGGCGAACATTAGGATTTGCCTGCACGGAGAGCTTTTTCAAACAATTGCGGATGCGTTTTTCGCTCATCTCCATACCGATGAAGTTCCATTCAGGGTGGCTGATGGGGTAGCGGGAAATAAACTCCCCTTTTCCGGATCCTATCTCTATGTATAGGGGATGATCGTCTTCAAACAGAGAGTTTAGCAAGTCCCCTTCGGCAGGCTCTGTTACGAAGAAATCCCGGTCACTGAGCATCGTCGCTTTCTTCCTCTTTACGCAATTGTCGAACTTCAGATTGCAAGATGATCAGATCTGCAACCGACATCCCGAAAGCTGAAAACACATAGACAATAAGTCCATAAACAAAGGCAGTTTGCCAAAATCCTTCTATGAGTTCGATACTCAAAATGAGATACATCGAAGCAAGATACAAACTGAGCATGATACCGCCGCACACACCCATAAACAGTGTGCGCAAGCGGATGATGGACTTGTTGAAGAACACGTATCTTACGATCACGATGCTAACAAGCGCAAAAAGTAGATTGGGCAAGATCAGAGCTAGAATGCTCAGTGGAGCATCCACCATCGCCAGCGTGCCTGCTGCGTAAAGTATGGACAAAAGAATAGCTGCTCCCCATTGCAAGATGCTTTTTAAATAGTATTGGAAAAAAGCTATTACTCCGGTCAAAAAAGCAGCAGCAACAGCGATATGTACCAAACTAAGACCCTTTGTGCTGATCTGTTCTTTGTAAAGTAAACTGCCCAGCAAGGCTCCCAATACTGGGAACAAGATGACTAGCAAGTATTGCATTCTAAATCTGTTCATGTATTCCTCATTGTTAATCAAATTCTGTGTGGCTGTGTGCTATGAATACAGCATAAACAATTTTCATTGACGTCCCAGCCAGTATTGCAAACTTATCTCACATGATCATTATGTCAATGATAATCACGCAGAAAATGGAGAAATCTGATGCTCAGTAAACTAAAAAGCCTAAGGGACAAACTCACAAAATCCAAATCCGGCTTTATCGATAAAATCGCGGAGACCGTGCGTGTTCGCGGTGTTATAGACGACGAACTATATGACGAACTGGAAGAGATACTAATCAAAAACGATACAGGCACTATGATGGCGGAAAAGATCATTTCGAGTCTGCGGAAAGAAGTGAAGGAAGACAAGATAACTGATCCTGAAGTAGTACAAATCTACCTGGTGGATATCATGCAGAATATCTTGTTCAAAGACATTGAGGAGGAGAGAGACTTCTTTAATACTCCTGCCCTACAACCCTATGTGATAGCATTTGTGGGAGTTAACGGGACAGGGAAGACCACCACTATAGGCAAGGTAGCGAATCTTTTTGCAAAAGCCGGAAAGAAGGTTTTGATAATTGCCGGAGATACCTTCCGCGCAGCAGCTATAGAGCAGGTGGCCATCTGGGCAGAGCGCGCTGGTGTAGAAATTATGCGCTCGGAACCGGAACGGGATCCCGCTTCTGTGATATACGACGGTGTAGCATCAGCAGTGGCAAAGAAGTTTGACATCGTGCTGATCGATACTGCAGGCCGGCAACACACCAAAGACCGCCTGATGAAAGAGCTGCAAAAGATTGATCGGGTCATCAAGAAAGCTTGTCCGGATGCCCCTCATGAGACCATTCTGGTGGTAGATAGCACTACCGGGCAAAACGCAATCTCGCAAGCAAAACACTTCAACGAGTCCATCAAGCTTACCGGTATTGCCCTCACAAAGTTCGATGGTACCGCAAAAGGTGGGATCATCTTCAACATCAAAGAAAACCTGGAGATTCCTGTGCGTTTACTGGGAGTAGGTGAACAGATCGACGACATCGAGAATTTCCATGCCGTGCGTTTTGTAAAAGCCTTTTTTTCAAAGGAAGCCGAGCCCGAAGCTGAATGATAGACAAAGAAAAAGCCCTGGAACTGGCTGAAAGACTGCATAATATCCTCAGTCCTGAGGGCGGTGAAGGTGCCTTACTGGTGTTTCAGCGCAAACTACTGGAACACATATATAAAGAACTGCTTATGAACGTACCTTTGGTATTCAACGGGCTCTTTGCCCGCATGCAATACTTTCACGATAACAACGACGTCCCAGCGGAGTTGGTAAGACGGCTGAACACACTTCGGATATTGGCCAATAGAGCAGCTCATGAAGAAATTGCCGAGATACCTGCTGGTGCAGTAATTGCAGGCGCCAAAAGCATCTATGAGCTATTGAAGTTTGTGTGTCCAGAGCTTAGCTATCCTCTCCTTGAAGATGTGGTAAAAGACGCTCCGGAACTTCCCAGACATAGCCATAGTAAGAAACACAGTTTCCACTGCATATTGAAAAGCCATCAATTCTATATGTCCGGGGCTAGTATTGCCGGGCTGGAAATACAAGCCATCAACGAAGATAACGAAGAGGTAAGCATCCTTCTGCGGGATGACAGCAAGCATCCGGAGAAAGCCAAATTCAGTTCCTTGATGCCCAGCTTATGGCCTTATGCAAACTTGCATTGTCTGGAACTGAGTGAAGTAGCGGGAAAAGCCAATTTCTATGTAGATAATCCTCGCAGCATCGTGGTATTGGAACCGGACTTCTTGATCGATGCCTCTTCCATTGCTGAATGTATGGATAAAGACAAATCTGCGCCAGAGCTTTATGTATTGAATCGCCTGTTTGGAGAAGCAAGCTCCGAAAGCATGCTTCTAGGCCGGATGGTAAACAGTATCTTCGACGAACTGATCCATCAACCTGATCTGGATTATCTTGACCTCTTTAAGTGTGGATTGTCTCAGATGCCAATACCAATGGTGGCTTTGGGACAAAACTGCGCTATGGAAATCTATCGTGAGATCGAAATCGGCCATCTGCAAACGGTAAGAGCTTTCTGTGCCGATGTTCCCGAAGATGACCTGCTATTGGAACCGTCTTTCTTATGTCCCGCATACGGACTACAGGGAAGATTGGATCTGCTCTACAAAAACAAAGGAAAATACAATATTGTAGAGCTAAAGAGCGGCAAAGCTCATCCCAATGATGTTTGGCCTAATCAGTTATATCAGGTTGTGGCCTACAATATGATTATCCGTTGCGCTTATGGCGCAGGCAACTTGGGATCCAGCTCAATCTTCTATTCTGCCAGCATGGACAAACCTTTGCGGAATGTAGCCAATATACCTCTTTTGGAACAGAATTTGATGCATTGTCGCAATAGAATAGTGGGAATAATGCATCTTCTCAGTGAAAATCCTCGCATCTTCTTTGACTGGCTGGCAAAGCAGGATGAAAAGACCTACAGTGTCTTCAGCGCAGAAGCTCTGCAACGTTTCAAACGGCTGAAGAATAGTATCAGAGATTTTGAGTATGAATGGTTTTGCGAACAAGTGAAGCGCGTGATACGGGAGATTTGGTATGTGAAGACTGGCGCTGCGAATAGCGAAGCTCAATACGGGCACAATGCCCTGTGGAGATTGTCTCCGGTGGAAAAGCAAGGCAAGATAATCAAGGGTCTGCATATTGAGGATTCCAATCAGCGCGAAATCAAATTGAGCTACAGCGAAGACCCCGGGATATCGGATTTTCGCCAGGGCGACATAGTGGTGTTTTACGAAGAACACAAAAGAGTGGATAAACAGGAAATCATTCGCGGTGTGATCACCCGTATGGATAAGGACAATCTGTGTTTAAGAATTCGCGGAGGTATCAAACGACGCTTCAATCCCCAGAGCTCATGGTCTCTGGAACACGATATGCTGGAGTCCTATCTCTATGGTCCGCTCTCAGCACTAACCACTTTCCTGGAGAGCGAGATCAGCACCAGGGACCTGTTTTTAGGCATTCGTGAGCCTGCAGCCATCGATGTGGACTGCCCCAAAGATGAAAGAGAATCCATATTAGCTCGAATGCAGGCTGCTCGTGAACTCTTTATCGTTCAAGGTCCTCCCGGAACGGGTAAAACCTCGGGTTTGATCGGCAATTATACTGAGCGATTCTTCAAGAATACGAAGAAGACGCTGATGGTGCTCAGCTTTACCAATCGTGCCGTGGACGAGATATGCATGTGCCTCAAGGCCCGGAATGTACCTTTCATACGCACCGGAAACTCCCAGAATATCGAAGATGAACTCCTCGAAAACCTGATTCACGACAAACGGTATCAGGAGATTGACCATCTTTTGAGACAAAATCGGATTTTTGTAGCTACAGTGCAAAGTGCCAATGCCTGGATTCGGGATCTCACGCGCTTGACCGGGCTTGATGAGATCATTGTGGATGAAGCATCTCAGATATTGGAAAGCTCGATCCTGGGATTAGTAACAATGGCTCCGAAGACCATCCTGATCGGAGACCAAAACCAGCTTCCGGCCATCTCCATGCAGGAATCTCTCAGTTTTCATTTTGAGTCTGAAGTTATACAGGAGTTGGAGTATAATAATATCAATCAATCTTTGATGGAACGTCTCTTCAGGCTCTACCATAAAAAGGCTTGGCAAAAGCATCTGGAAATGCTGACCGGACACTACCGTATGCATAATGAGATCGCTGCTTTGGTATCTCACTACTACGAAAACCGCTTGCGGGCGTCCCTAAAAGAGCAAAGCGCGGTATTGGAGACCGGTTTGCTACCCGAGGAGATCGATACCAGATTGTTGTGGTTGGAATGCCCACCCTCTCCTCATGACTATTATGATCCTCTGCAAACCAAAGCTATAGTGAAGTTGGTGGATCTGTACCGCAAAGCCGGCCTGGTAAATGATCTCCAGAAAGATCTGGGCATTGTAGCACCCTACAGATTGATGATCCACGCTTTGCGGCAGGAAATCAAAGATATCAGCATAGACACGGTTGAGCGATATCAGGGCTCGGAGCGAGACAGCATCATCCTGTGTTTTCCCATTCGAAACACCATGGGACTGCGGAGCCTTCAATCTCTGAGCTCTGACGGCAGAGTGGATCGCAAGCTAAATGTTGCCCTGTCCCGTGCCAGGAACCGCCTGATAGTGATCGCAAACAGTTCACTGTGTAAGGCGTCGGTTCATTTTACAAAATTGTATGATAACATCCGCCAAAATGGCAGGATACTGAGTATTCACGACTTTCTAGACAAGGAGTAAGACATGTCAAATCCAAATCCCCCTCAAAAACAACTTAACATCAAGCTGGACGAAAAAGTAGGTGAAGGTACCTATGCAAATTTCTTTATGATCACAAACTCCCCCTCAGAATTCATTATGGACTGCGGAAGAATCCTGCCGGGATTGCCGGATGCCCGCATCTATTCCAGAGTGGTAATGACCCCAATGCATGCCAAGCAACTGCTACAGCTTTTGGAAAAGAACATCAACAGCTTTGAGAATCAATTTGGCGAGATCAAGGTGCAAGGCCAGGGAGAGAATAAAGCCGTAGGCTTCAAAACCACTTGATCCATAATGCTTTGTGTGAAGCTAATCCCGATCTAAATCTAAAACGATAATTGAGGCAAGTTCCACTCGGCCATCCAGTCTATGTTATCCTTGTGATATCGGTATTCCTGAGCAGTATGCCAATGTCTACAATATGCTCATGGGAAAGGATGTTGATACTAGAGTCAAGCTTGGTGTGGTAACCTACGAAATGCCATAGCGACCGAAGGGAGCTTTTGAGTCATTTTTATCTTCCCCTTTGTTCGATCCAGTGTTGAAGCTGATATCAAGGTGTTATCATCCTGTGTTCACTCGATGATAACCCGATGATATCAGGTTCAAGTATAGATAATCCAGAGGAGGAATAAAGCTCTTGAACCGTTTGGTAGATTATCAGGCAAATTGGAGTTTGGCAGCCCAGCAGCAAAACGATAATCGTACCTTGACGAGTTATTAGATTTATGTTATGAGTTTAGCATATCCTGTAAATCGTCAAGCTATGACGATTTCATAGAGTTGCCGAGAAAAAAGCACTTGACGGATAGAGACCAATCAGACTTTTGGATCAAATAACGTTTTTAAAGATAGAAAATAACTAAATAAGGGAGCAAAAGCCAATGAAGAAGTTTTCCTGGCGCGGTCTTTCAATAATCATATTCATATGCATAACAGCATTTTATCTGGCTCCTATGGCGATTCCGAATCTGCCGGAGTGGTGGGCAAAGCACAAGCTGAAACTCGGGCTGGATCTCAGAGGTGGCATGCAGATCCTGCTGGAAGTGGATACTTCCGCTCTTTCCGCTGCTGATGCACGTGGTGCGGTAGATCAAAACATCAAGATCATCCGTGAACGTATTGATCAATTTGGAGTTGCTGAGCCGTCTATTCAAAAGCTTGGTGATAACCGGATTATGGTCCAACTTCCCGGAGTAAGCGACTTTGAAGCAGCAGAGAACCTAATTCAACAAACTGCAATGTTGGAATTCAAAGTTGTAGCTCAATCGGATGAAGCCAAACGCGTTTTGGATATTATAGACAGCAACATCAGCGCAAACTTGGATAAATTCCCTGCTCTGGCAGAACTTGATAAGCTTGATAAAGATATAATGGCAGACAGCGATACTTTAGGTATTTCATCACCTTCAAGCGGTGTTTTCAGCAGCCTGATACGCCTAGGTGAGATGGATTACGAAGTGCAGTACGACAGTATTCGCCTGATGCAAGATCTAGTGGCGGATTCACTCTTTCAACAAATGGTTCCCGCCGGCTGGCAGATATCTCTTGAACGCGCTGATTCAGCGAATCCCAGAGCGGATAGAGTACTGCATGTGCTTTCCAGTGCGGTAGAGCTTTCTGGAAATGATCTGTCCAGAGCGAAGGTTGAATATGGCTCTTCCACATCCACAGATCCGCGGGTTGCGAACAAGCCCTATGTCTCCATTGAGTTGAAGCGTGAAGGTGCCAGAAAGTTTGAACGCGTAACAGCGGACAACATCGGGAAACGCCTTGCTATCGTTTTGGACAACGTAGTTTATTCTGCTCCCAACATCCAGGAACGAATTGCCGGCGGCAGAGCTCAGATCACAGGAAGATTCTCTTCTGCTGAAGCAACCGAACTGGCTATTGTGCTCAATACCGGAAACCTGATAGCTCCCATTTCTCCCGTATCCACCTCTATTATTGGTGCAACATTGGGTTCAGACAGCATAAAAAGCGGATCCATGGCAGGCCTCATTGGTTTAGGCATAGTTATGCTGTTTATGCTGGTATATTACAAGGTTGGCGGTCTAATGACAGACTTTACCCTTGTGTTCAACATGGGCTTCATCTTGGCTATGCTAATCGCATTTGGTGGCACCCTTACTCTTCCCGGAATTGCCGGAATGATCCTCACCATCGGTATGGCAGTGGACGCAAACGTACTTATATTTGAACGTGTTCGTGAAGAATTAGATACAGGTAAAACCCCTCGTTCTGCGGTTGACGCTGGCTACAACCGGGCAGCCATTACTGTGTGGGATTCGAATCTCACCACATTGATTGCAGCTGCGGTGCTTTTCCAATTTGGTACAGGTCCTGTTCGCGGCTTTGCGGTAACCCTTGCCATAGGTATCGTCGGTTCCATGTTCTGTGCGTTGGTCTTTTTACGGTCATTGTTTGATACCTTCGTGTTGACCGGTTCCACAAAGAAACTGAGCATCTAAGGAGAGAACGATGAGATTTCTTACAAAAACCAACATCCCCTTCATCAGAATGAGGAAGATCGCTTATACGATTTCCATCATTGTCATCCTTGCTTCGCTCATTGGTTTATTTGTGCGTGGCTTGAATTGGAGCATCGAATTTTCCAGCGGTGTGGCAGCAAAAGTAAATCTGAAGGCTGCCAGCGCTTCTGTGGAACCCGTACAAATCGACGATTTACGTAATGTTTTGAAAATCAATGGATATCCCGAAGCTGAGATTCAGCATGTTGGCTCAGTGGAAGATGCCACATTCATGATCAAGATCAAGAGTCGCCAAAGCGAGGATGGTGCAGCTACAGATACCAAGACCGAGATTATCGATCTGATCAACGAAAATTTCCCTGAACATGTGGTAGGCAGAGATCTCAATCGTGACGTTATCGCTGAGATCTACGAAGTGGGCCCCAAGGTTGGCGGTGAATTACGTACCAATGCTTTGATGGCGATCGGAATATCATTGATTTTTATGATCATCTTCATTTGGTTCCGTTTTGAACTGATCTTTGGAATAATGGCGATCGTTGCCTTGGCGCATGATGTGTTGATCGTAATCGGTGTGTTTGCCCTCACTGGCAAAGAGATATCTGTCCAGATCATAGCCGCACTGCTTACTATCGTGGGTTATAGCATCAACGATACAATCGTGATCTTTGACCGAGTCCGGGAGGATCTCAAGATACGTCGCAAAGATCCCTTGGAAGTCATTATCAACGATGCTATTAATGAGACTTTATCCCGTACCATCATCACCGCATTAACGACCTTCATTGCTACCTTGTCGCTGTACCTCTTTGGTGGACAGGTCTTGCATGATTTCGCTCTTGCGATGTGCATTGGCGTGGTAGTCGGTACTTATTCCACAATCTTTGTTGCAAGCAGTTTGATCGTGGATTTCACAAAACTAGCTCACAAAGAAAAGAAAGCTGCTCAGAAGCTAAGCAAAAGAAAATAACAATAATATACGCGAGATATACGTAAGAACCCGGGCATGTCCCGGGTTTTTTGATTGACAGAATATGCATGCCAGGCTTTGTGATATGTTATTCAGGATCAGGGAGGAACAAGATGATGCAATCTTACAACACACTCAAAGAGTTGGATTTTGAGCGACTAGCAGGCAGTGCAGGAGAAATGAGGGCTATTGAAGTAATATCTGGTTACTTGGCAGCCCTGAATCTTCACCCGAACGTAGAAGAATTTGCTTTAAAGAGCTTTGATGCAGGCAGGGCTGAGATCGTAACCGGAAACAAGCGATGGGATGCTATCCCCTTTGGGCTATGTAGTGATGTAGTGCTCAAGAGTGCATTGGTATACTTGGAGAACTTGGATATCCTGCCACACAGTCTTGGGGCTTATGAGGGCAAGATTGTAATGTACTATCACAATAGCAAATTGATCTCTGAACTATTGGAAGGCTCCGGAGTGAAGGCACTTATCGGCATATCTGCTCCTCACAAGAGTGCTTCCGTGCGTGCTCATCGGCAAAATGCCACGGATAATGTGCCGCATGTTATGATAAGCTATTCTCAAGCTGAAGAACTGAAGGCTTATGATGGCCAGGAAATTGAGTTTCGTATCAACCAGAATCAAGAAGAACGCAGTGCCCACAATATTGTGCTGGATATTCCGGGAAGCGGACAAGATCAGAATCTTACGCTTTTGGTGGGGCACTACGACAGCGTAGCCAGAAGTCATGGATCGTGTGATAACGCAGCGGGTTCTGTCTGTCTGCTGCAGGCTGCGGAGTACTTTTCCGTACATAAACCGAAACGCGATCTACGCATCATTTGGTTCTCCGGAGAGGAGATGGGGCTCTTGGGCAGCACAGCATATATGGAAGCGCATAAGGATGAACTGCAGAAGCGCTTGCGGTTGGTTATCAATATCGATCTGGCTGGAGATCCTATCGGTAGAAATGTGCTGATGGTATTGGGCACAAAAGAGATAATGGGTTATGCGAGTGGTACTCTCAGGGAAGAGGGCATCTATTTTCAGGAAATACTGAATATTTACAGTAGCGATTGCATGCCCTTTGCCGTGTATGAGATACCCTCGATCAACATTGCCAGATTGGGCGGGAAGGCACTATTCTACATCCATAGCGAAGACGACCAGGCAAAACACTGCACTCAGGAAGGTATAGATGTGGTGGCGAATGCGGGGATTACTCTGCTCTCCCGCATATTGAACGCAAAGATCTATCCTGTGAACAAGGAGATTGACGATAGCTTGCGGGATAAGATTGAAAAGTATATGTACAACAGCAGATTGCAAAAACCGGAATTGCATTGGCGAGAGTCGTACCGGAAATAAACCCGTGAGTTGAGTGGAGACCATGCACAAATACTTGGAATTTCTTGACATGAATGGTGGAGTAATTTCTTAAGTTACGATAGATGATATTATCAAAAGTCCTTACACTGTGCCTGTTACTGGGATTTGTCCCGCTTGCCGCTCAAAACGGCAGAGAGGAGGTCGTGTCCGAAGCTACTGCTGCTTCAGACATCCGGGGAACACTCTTTTCTCCAGATAGTCTGGATGTATCTCTGGAACCCGCAAGCGAGATCGATTCTCTGTTTTATGCTGCAGACAGCATTCGGGCTTATTATGAGCAAGAACAGATTTGGTTGTATGGCAATACATCCATAGATTATGGAACTTCCCACATCATGGCTGATTCCCTTTTCCTGGACCTGAAGAAGGAAAGGGCAATATCTCTGGGCAGAACCCGGATGCAGGATGGCGACCAGCTTCTGATCGGAGAGAATGTGCACTATGATGTTGGAGGTCAGACCGGTATGCTAAGCTACGGTCGCAGCTACATTGAAAATGGCTATTACTGGGGGGATGAGATTCGTAAGATCGGTTCAAATATATACGACATCGACGGAGGCAGTTTCACCACCTGTGATCTGGAAGAGCCCAGCTATTGGTTCTGGGCCCATAAAATGCGGATCTATCAAAAGGATAAAGTAGTAGGGAAGCATGTACTGGCTTATGTAAACCATCTTCCTATCTTCTACTTCCCTTTTGTAACAATGAGTATCCGTCGGGGCCGTCATCCGGGCTTCCTGATTCCCGAACCTGGCTACAATAACGTGGATGGAAAATACATTCGCGATCTTGCTTACTACTACCCTTACAAAGATTATGCGGATTTCATTGTGGGCTTGGACTTGATGGAGAAGACCGGCTGGAAAAGCTATTTTTCCACTATTTACCAGAAACGATACGAGTACAACGGATCCCTGCGCGCGGACTTTCAGAGAAACACATACGGAACTGTGATCCAAAACGATTGGGCGGTACGAGCCGGACATCATCACGATCTTCCTGAAAAATCCTCTCTGGATGTATCCTTGGACTTTATAAGCAACAAAAGGATATGGGAGAGCAGCAACTCCGTGGATGAATCCCTTGCGCAAAGGCTTTCTTCCAGCATTGCTTATCGTAAGCCGATTGGATCCACTTATTTCAATGCCGGTGCCCTCTACAGTCAAGACCTCATAAACGACACCGCCAGCCTTAGCCTGCCTTCGGTTACCTGGAGCGTATCCAGCCGTCCTCTGTATGAATTGTTGCATTTGGACAGCAATGCATGGTACTCCAATCTTTCATACTACTACAATTTCCGGATGGATCACACCGGACAGATTTTGGATCCCGATCCCGATCTGCAGGATTACATCTGGGCAAACACTATCGATCCGGAGAATGCGGACAGGTATTTGGTGGAGCATCACATGGGCATGAAACACGCTCTGGGGCTTTCCAACAGCTACAATTACCGGGGTTGGCTAAATCTACGGCAGAGTGTGGATTATGCCGAAGCCTGGTTTGACAGGGATAAAAACGACAAGAAACCAGCGCGCGGAAATGACTACTCAGCCTCTTTGAATGGCAATTTCAATATCTACGGCCTGCGCACCTTTCAGAATCTGCCCGTGTCTGCCATCAGGCACGTGATGACTCCATCGGTCGGACTCAGCTTCATCCCGGATCACTCCAGAAACGACATCTATTATGGCTTTGGCGGTATTTCGCTAAGACGGAGCAAGAAACAAGCAAGTCTTAGCTTCTCGCTGGGGCAAAAATGGCAGTTCAAATTTGGCAGCGGAAAACTGGAGAAAAAGGTAAATGACCTGTTTACATGGGATTCCAGAATTGCTGCCAATCTATATAAAGACGACAATAAGTTTGGTGACATCAGCCATAGCTTTGCGTTCAAACCCGGTTCCTTCAATCTGGGATCCATCACCAGTGACCGCTTTAGTCTGGGCGATATTCGGATAGGTTACAACAGTCGCTTGAGTATGACGCAGAAAACTTATGAGATCGGTAAAAGCGGGCTTGCTCTACGAAATCAGTACTTTTCCCAAGGCATCTCATTGAGCGGAACTGCAATGTATGCAGACTACTTTCCTGCGCTCAAAAACCGCAGCTTCGAATCTTTCGGTGAAACACAGGAAGACCCCACTGCCACAGTGAAGTCTGAAAGCTGGAGTCTGGACATTAGCCACGACCTTAGTGCGGACAAGAGCTTGTTTGACAGCAGAAACCAGAATCTGCGGATGAATGCCGGCCTTTATCTTACCAAAAACTACAATCTGAATTACTCGAACTACTTTAATGTTAAAGAGAACAAGCTTATCTCGCAAAGCATCCGTCTTACCAGGGATTTACACTGCTGGAAGCTGGATTTGTCCTTTACAAAACGCAACGAATATTGGGATTACCGGATCGTGTTCTTCAACACGCAATTCCCGGATGCCTTGAAGTTTCAAACCCGTGATAGCAAGAGATATTAAACGCGCCGTTTTCTTGGATAGAGATGGCACCATCAGCCCAGATAAGTTCGGTTACATCAAAGACCCCGCGGCTTATCACCTTTACCCTGATACTACAAAGGCGTTGAAGATACTGCAAGATATGGGTTTTCTCATCTTTATAGTAACAAATCAAAGTGGGATTGCCCGGGGATACCTGAATCTGAACCAACTGGCGGCTGTGCATCAGAAGATGCTGGATCTTCTGGCAGAAGGCGGAGTGAAGCCCGATGGGATATACTTTTCTCCCTACTACAAAGAAGGTATTGTAGAACCCTATAACGTTCATCATGAAGACCGCAAACCGGGAATCGGGATGTTTCGCCAGGCACGAAGTGAACATCCATTTGATCCTTCCCAGTCATTCATGATCGGCGACCGCTCCTCAGACATCGGTTTCGCCAAAAACGCAGTTATGAAAAGCATCCTCCTGCTTACCGGGAATGGGCAGGATGAGTTTGAAAGTATGTTGGATAGCTGTAGCAAGCTTTGTCCAGATTTCATCTGTGAAAACATACTCTGTGCCTCAGAGATGATCCAGCGTTTCTACTCGTGAAGTACATCGCCAGTTTTAGCAAAGAGAAGTTCCAAAATTTCAGCTTCGACGCTCAGATAAAGACTCTGACAAAGCTACTGAAAGAATTAGAGATACATCTACCAGATGCTGAAAGCCGCAATCATCTGCTTGCTCAGATAAGGTATCTGGCTCCATTAGTGCGTGAGGAACTGCCCTCAAGGATGCAAGAGCTTATCGCACACCTTCCCGAGGATCCACATCGCCTGTTAAGAGTACTTGCTCTATATCATGACGATGCCTTGGTGAAGGATGATCAGATCATCATCCGCACATCTGACGGCTCCACTTGGGTAGATCCTGGTAAAGCAGCTTTTGCGGCACAGGTAAAGGTAGTAGCAGATAATCTTCGCAGTGTCTACAATGTGGGATCCCTGTTCCGTGTATGTGACTGTTTGGGTGTGGGAGAATTGATTCTATGCGGCATCAGTCCCGATCCGGGGCATCCCAACATGGCAAAGACGGCATTGGGGACAACTTCCAAGGTAAAATGGTCAAAGCGGGATAATACTGCTGAAGCTATTAGGGAGCTAAAGTCAAAAGGATATAGCATTTATGGGCTGGAAACGGCTGAACCATCGGACTCTGTATTTGAAGCAGATTTCTGTATTCCTCTGGCCTTGGTGGTGGGCAATGAAGCTTTGGGCATAGATCCTGCAGTATTACGCATCTGTGACAGGATTGTATATCTACCAGTGTTAGGATGGAAAAACTCCCTCAATGTTGGTGTAGCTACATCAATAACCCTGTATCAAATCATCTTTGGAGGCAAGAGTGGAGATTAATTATTACCAAAGATTGCTGGAACTTAGAGAAACCAATGACCCCTTGTGGCAGGCAACGATAATCCACACCACTGGTTCCAGTCCTGCCAAACCCGGGATGAAGATGCTTGTTACTCCCGATAGCATTCATGGCAATCTGGGCGGGGGAGAGATGGAACGCTCCATAATAGCTTACATTCGCAGTGCTCAACCCGCCAAAGCTTTGCAAATCAATTTTGATCTGGGTAGTGGCGAAGCGAACGAATCTGTCCCTACAGACATGATCTGCAGAGGTAGTGCCACAGTGTTCATTGAATCCCTTTTTATCCCTTATCGCTTGTTCATAATTGGTGCAGGACATTGCGGCAAAGCTTTGGGGCATCTGGCCAAGCTTGCCGGATTTTGGGTGAAACTGATCGACGATCGCGAAGATGTTCTTCAAGCCTGCCCAAAAGAATGCAGACATGTTTCGCAGCTTAACGATTATGTAAGCATCGCTGAAGCGGTGGAGTTTGGCCCAAACGCCCTGATAGTGATCATGACACATGGCCACAGCCACGACACAGATGTCTTACGGCAATGCTTGGGGCATGAGTATCGTTATCTGGGGATGATCGGTAGTAAAAGCAAGGTTATGCAATGCTTCGATTCACTTTTGAAGCAGGGATACACTCAGGAAGATTTGACACATATCCATGCTCCCATCGGCTTGAGTATCGGCAGTCAAAACCCTTACGAGATTGCTGTTAGCATCACAGCGGAGCTCATCAGGGAATTGCGCTTAGGAACCTAATACCTTATGGAGCTGTCCTGCAGAGCTGAAAGCCAATGCTGTTGCAAGGAGCATTCGGATTGCTGATGTCGTAAGGATGGTAACCGTCTCGGGAAGTAATCTGGCAGAGGCCGTTATAATAAAACCTGCTACCGCCCCGATTCTCACGAATCGATCCGTTCGCAGGACCCCTGGGATTGTTTGTGCTCATTCGATGATTAATCTGCTTCGGCACGTGATGGAGTACAGGGGAAGCATCTTGTCGTTCCGTCTTGACGCTTTTACCCATCCATAAATCAATATCATTGAAAGCAATACTAGGGAAAAGAAAAACCCCAGACCACTTGATCCGGGGTATATTGTATGCTGAATTACAGTTTATTTCATTAACAACATCTTGCGGCTCTGAGTCCCGCTGGCGTTTTGAGCGGAGTAGAAATAAACACCGCTGGATACGGAATTGCCATTGCTATCCTTGCCGTCCCAAGTGAAACTGTGCTCGCCTTTCTCCAGGGCTCCGTCAAACAGGGTCTTCACCATCTGTCCTTTGGCATTGTATATCTTCAGTTGTATCTTACCGCTTGTAGGCATAGTAAGAGCAATTGAAGTATGAGGATTAAATGGATTGGGATAGTTTTGCCTCAAAGTGGGTCTCGTCACTGAAGGAGCAACTGGGTCATTTAAGGATACAGTTTCGTTGCTTACCCTCATGGCATACAAGCCAAGAATCTCCGTTTTACCGCTGCTGCGTCCATCTGCCCAGACCACTACTGCGGTATCATTCAGCTCTACTCCCCTCGGGCCATATTGGGATTTTGCCGCTCCGGAGAGAGTTACACCATTGCTGTTTGGCACCAAATCACCATTGGCATTCATATAGTTGTAATAGATGTCGCTATCTTCGGTGAAATACTCCACCCAAGCCACCATCATGCCGGCGCCATCAAAGCCTACAATGGTAGGTTTGGTTTGAGAGGAGTCTTTTTGAACCACGAAGTAGCCCATTTCGTTCCAGAGATCGCTTCCGTCGAAGAAGAGTTTCTTTGCTTTGATGTCATGCATCCCATTGATGTTTTCGCACCAAGTAGTTACAATGCCATTGTGTACAACAGCGATTTCGGCAAATTCCTGTTCGTTGCCACTATCTGAAAGAACGATTCCATCCTCTCCCCAAAGCCGTTCCCCATTGGGAGAGATCATTTGAGCGAAATACTTCATGGGGCCATTTCGATTGTCTCGCCAAGTGATATAAGTGCCTTGATTTGTGCGAGCAGCCATGGGGGTCAACTGTACTATGCCATCACCCAGAGTGGTAGTTTGCACACCTGCTTCTGGCCAACCCGGATAAGCATTGCCATCATCCCCCAAACGCTTTGCCCAAATGGTCTGAGTGTCTGTGGCAGTAATGATTTTATGCCACACATACATGTCTTCTATGATGTCTGTGATCGTGGTCTCGTGAACCCTGGAGCTTCCTGTAAGTACAGATACCAGCTTTCCATTTGGTCCCCACATCTTGTTGCCATCAACGATTCGTTGTCCATAGACATGGTAGCTGAAGCTCATACCGATGGCTTCCATCTCAGACCATCCGATGTAGAAGGAGTTGTTGAAATAACTGATTCTGGGGTCTTTATGGCTCAAGGGGTCAGCCTCAGTCATCTTCATGCCGTTGTCTCCCCAGAGTCTCTCTCCGGTAGGTGAGATCAGTTGAGCGTATATAGTAGAGGTTCCGGAGCGTTCATCTCTCCACACTATCGCGATGTGACCATCTTCGGTAACTGTGGAATGAGCGTCTTTTTGGTGTCCTAAACCTTGCAGAGTAATGGGTCTGCCATTGGTTTCCAACAGAGTCTGACCATCTTCATTCAGGATTTGGTAGAACAAGCGGTAACCTTCGGAAGCATAACGAGTGTCTTGCCATATTATCACAGTGTCGTTACTGCGAGGCAAGATCTGATACTGATTGATGGGAGTATCGCCACTGAGGCCCCAAAACACTTCCACTCCGTTTTCTGCGAGTTGTGACACTCCGGAGGCGTTCAATACTTGATAATAGATGCCGATGCTGCCGTTTCTGGCGTCCATCCAATTGATGAATATGTTGTCACCGGAGACCTTCACCAAGCTCCCGTTTTGCATGTAAGCAGCGTTGCAGATTACTTTTCCTCCAGCAGTCCAGAGAGCTTCTCCAGAAGCTGAAAGATGCTGGGCATAAATGTCATCATTAGGGGTGTTTCCGTTGCGAAGATCATCCCATACAATGTACACTCCGCCACTGTTGTCTGCGGCCATACGTTGACCTGTCTGAGCAAAATCGGCATTAGTAATAGCTATAGCCGCTTCTCCCCACAATTTGGTTCCGGCAGCGTTAAGTTTCTGAGCAAACAGTTCGCAGTTCTGCGAATCCAGTCGATAATCTTCCCATACTATCACTGCTCCGCCGTCTGAAGTGCTTTGGATACGGGGATTGGTTTGAGCAGCAGGAGACGATGAAGTTTGATCGGAAAACACGATGAAGGGTTCAGACCACAATTTCTGTCCCGAGATGTTCACTTTTTGTCCGTAGATGTCTGTATCCGCATTGCGTTGATCAGACCATGTGAAGACAAATTCCCCATTCCCAATTCCCGCCATACGCACACCGGTTTGATTGCCAGGAACCACCGCCAGGGCAAGTTCCTGTGACCAAGTCATAGTGCCATTGGCATCGAAACGTTTGGCATAGATATCGGAATCGCTGGCGTAAGTGTGAGTATAGCCCAACATCATGCCGCCCTGTCCGTCAGGGAGCATCGTGTTTTGGATTTCATCACCCATTCCGTTTGCCACAGAGATTCCATTTAATGTCCAAAGGGGATCGCCACTGGAAGACAGTCTTTGAGCATAAAGGTCTTTACTGGTATTTCGGCTGTCTCCCCACACAATGAATGCTCCACCATTATTGTCTGCTTCCATATTCAAACCCAATTGTTCATTGGGAGTTACGCAAACAGGTTTACCGCCGGCTGCCCACAACAATTGCCCTTGATTGTTGATCTTCTGAGCATACACATTGCCGTCTAAATCGTCAGAAAAATCGATCCAGGCGATTATGTAGTTCCCGTCACTTGTGGCAGTAATTACAGGGTCTTCCTGACGATCCGGTTTACCGTCTATCAATATCGGCTCATTCCAGGTCATATTTCCATTGGCATCCACTTTCTGAGCCCATAGATCGCGCTCTCCATTCTTGGTGTCGCTCCACACATATATGGCGCCACCGTCATTGGTGGCGGTACCTGTGCGGAACCACTCGATGTTCACACCCTGGCGGATGGCTACCGCATCTTCCCACAGTAAAGCTGCTGAAAGAATGGCAAATGAACACATTAGTAGCGTTATCAGTGTTATCTGTTTCACAACATCTCCTTATCTCATATATCACTTATTATATAACAATTCTGTTTTGCCCTATCACTAAAGCAAAACGCTGTAAACAACACTAATGCAAGAAGGATTCCAATTGCATTGTTATATTGATTGACATCAACATCTTGGCAAAACAGTCAGGATGTAGCATTGAACGATCCTTCATTGAGTAGACCAGAGGAAGCTAGATTCTCAAACTGGTGAGAGTTACAGAACCAAACAGGCTATGAACTACTCAGCATATCTTTACCCAAGACCAGCACTTCGGAGATCGCAAAGGAATCAGGAGAAAAGCACAATTGACCCAAGCTTTGCTCTGAGATATCGAAACCGGAAGGTACTCTATAAAACACCATGTCAGCGTCCTTACCCTGCTCCAGAGAGCCGATTGCATTGTCCATTCCCGCTATTTTTGCACTTCCCAGGGTGATGCGGTAGAGCATTTCCTCCGGGATAATGGGATCAGATGTTTGGCGGTAATTCATCATTTTGGCATGATAGAGCATATTCAGTGATGTCCCTGCGCCTACATCACTGCCCAAACCAAAGGGTATATGATGATTGTCGATGCGTCGTAAGGGATACTCGCCACTCTTCAGGTAAAAATTGGAATCCGGACAGTGGGCTATGGATGAACCGCTTTCTTTTAGTATATCCAGTTCTGCATCTGCCAGATGAATTGCATGCCCCAATATGGTCTTCTTGCCCAGAATGCCATGTTTGGCATATATTTCAGTGTAGGAATTTCTGCCGAATATCTTCTTTACCCAAGCAATCTCTTCCGGATTTTCGGACAAATGGGTTTGGATGAATGCATCGTTATCATGGGCAAACTTTCCTATTTCATGCATCAGCGTTGCGCTACAGGTGGGGGCAAATCTGGGAGTGAAGATATATTGCAAGCTCTGGTCATGCCACTTCTCGAAGAGTTCGATACTGTGTTTGATAGCGTAATCCGTACTTTGCAGCAGAGCTTCCGGGGCATTTATATTCATCATAGTCATACCTATCTTTGCCCGGATACCCATTTGTTGCGCAACCTCAAAAGCGATTTGTGCGCTTTCACGGTAAGGGGCAGTGTAGATGATAGAGTAAGTGGTGCCAGCATTGATTAGTGCATGAAAAAAATCCCTGCTCAAGGTTTCCGCATAAAACGGATTGCGGCTTCTCTCTTCTTCGGGAAACACGCTTTGCTCCAGCCAGGGCAGCAGAGCTGGGTGGTAGAGCCCCCTGATGCGATACTGTGAAAGATGTACATGTAGATCAATCAATCCCGGCAGACAGATGCGGTCTCTCTTGTCTTCCCAGGAACCACTGAATTTATTGAATGGAACTACAGCCGAGATAATGCTATCTTCAAAACTGATCACATGATCCGGTAGAAAGTCGGCAATATCTGCCGACACAGGGTTGAAGATGTTTGTGCGGATGTTTCTCATGGCTAAGGCCTCCAGATTTCGTATGCCTTCACTTTGTTTTGTCCGATACCGAAATGTAGCTCGGGGCTGTTCTGAGTGGTGGAGCCTTTTGCCGAGCTCAATTCGCGGATTAAACTATGTTCTTTACCCTTTTTATCCAGATATGTAAGCACAACGCGACAACCAAATGCCGGGCTGTTGGGATGGATGGGGGTGTCCTTATTCACCTCGATCAATTCGATTCCGCCGTCTTTATGAACCGGTTTCAGGTAGAGTGCTTTGTTGCTATTCAGTGTCACATTGCTCAATATCTTGGTGCCGTTTCCGCTCCCGATCACCAGATCCGTAAGGCCGTCACGGTTTATATCTGCGGTTGCACAAGACCAGCCGTTGTACACTCTGCTCCCGCTTAAATATGTGATGTCAGTGAAAGTGCCGTCTTGATTGTTGTGATACAAGTAGCTTCGGTCGTTTTCGTAAACGGAGGTGATATAGATATCCAGATAACCGTCGTTATCGGCATCGAAGAATAAGGGTTCGGCATGCAGTTCATCGTATTTGATACCGCTTTCGGCTGTGACATCGCTGAACTGCCAATAGTATAAAGTATCGGCTTCTATTGCTCGGGAACAGAGGCCGTCATTGCGATACAGCATCGTTTTATCTGAAATATTGATGAATCTGGGATGCGCCAGATTTGCCACGATGAGATCCAGATCACCATCGTTGTCAAAATCGCCCCAATCCGCACCGATGCTGTGTCCATAATAGCCGTTTTTGTATTTGCCAGAAACACCATACAACGCTGCTACATCTACGAACAATGTGTCTGCCTGTTCAAAAAGGAAATTGCGGTTCAATCGGTAGTTTGAGACATAGATTTCCTGGTGGCCATCGTTATCAAAATCTGCTGGTGCTACTCCTCTGCCGGCAAGTCCAGGATTGTCGGTATAAGCTGGAAGCAGGATACCGCTTTTGTTGCTGTGATCTTCAAAATAGCCATTATTATTCCTCCAGAAGGAGTCCGGATAACCGCTACGGCTTTGCCATACCTCATAATTCGCCACATATAGCGATGGATATCCGCTGCCATCAATGTCTACGAAAGCGGCTCCTTCGGAAGGCATCTTGTCATCTATATCGCCGGCTTTGGCATTTACCTTTATAAAGTCTTTATCGGGATTTTGTTTCATCAGGGCATCGCCGTCTCCTTCCAGGGAGTGGGATATGCTTACAAAGTCCAGCGCGCCGTCCAGGTTAAAATCCGCCCAGACACCTCCGCTGCTTTTCAGACTCTGATACACAAGGCTATCCGGGTGGGCTTCGAAGGCGAAATCACCCAGGTTTCTATAGATATACTTACCATTGAACAAAATATCGATCAAACCATCGTTATCATAATCGGCCAGAGCTGCTCTGGTATAGCGTTTTGCATCCATGGCGTGACTATCTTCAAAGACGATGCCTTTATAGCCGAACAGATCGCGCAGATAGCTGATGGGATCGTTATTTATCTTTTTGCGCGCCAATATATTGGCGATAGCGTCACTTGCCTCTACATCATATTGGTTCCTGGGAGAGCCCATTATCAGACATTTACCAAATTCCCGCATGGCTTTTTGCGGATACTTGCTACCAGAGAATAAACTGAGGTATCTGCCGCGCCAGAAGTGCAATTCTGCCAGTTCACCCCGGTCGTTGTGGGTAAAGCTGATGTGATCCAGAAAATCCAGCTCTCGGCGCTGCAATCTTGAGGGTTTCCGAAAGATGCCGCATAGCTCCTCTTCATCGCCGTAAAAGCCTTTTGAAGATATCTGTGTGTAGTAGTTTGCCTTAGCTATCTGCAGCTTTACCCTGTGTTCCCATTCTTTGGTATCGTATTCATCAAAGAGGATATTTGCTTTGTCGCTGTTGAGGGCATAATGCAGGCATTGCGTGGCATATTGCAAGAGTTCTTTGTTTTCTTTTTTATCCTTCATTTCTCTGCGAAAGGACGGCCCCAGGATGTAGAGGCTGCTGATGTAGGCATGAGCTGCAGAGCGGAACCGATTATCGTCCATGCACTTTAACATAGCATCCCAGTCCTTCAATTGAGCCAAATGATATAGTTCGTAATAATATGCGGCTTGGTGCCAGATGGAATGTGGATAGCTCTCTTTGAAGGATGCAATCAGTTCCAGGGCATCGTAACTGCTCACTTGGGTCGATAACTCATCCATCACACTCTTGGCGCTGGCTTCTATGATACCGTTGTATTCCGGTAAACTTTTGATCAACTCCAAAATGTCATCGTCTTGATTCTCCGTGGTATAATGGGCAAAGACCAGGGAATCCGCCCGGTTGGTGAAGCTGTTGCTCAATACTACTGTACGGATCAGGGTGCTGCTGCTGTCCGGTTCCACGCTTTGCAGTAGCAGCCATTGCAGAGCATCTTCCAGGGAAGCAAAATCCCGTGCCAAAAGGTAGTGCATTTCAGAGGCAAGAGACAGGTTCTTAATCCGTTGAGCATATTCCAGGAGGTTTTGCCTGTCTTCACGGTTTTGGGAATACTTTAGTTGTAAAAAGTCATCCTCATATTTGCGGATTAGTTGAAATTGTTCCTTATCCAAAAGGAAACGCAGGTCATCGCCATCCACACCCGCCCAGAGCGGGCTGAAAAGTAATGCTATGCAGAGTATGCAGATTAGTCCATTATGTTTCATCATGTTTATCCAAAGCTTTTATAAGGTTATCAATGTCTGTGGCGCTAAATTCATAAGTCTTGTTACAATAATGACAAACCGGAGCGATGCCGTCACGCAGGCTCATCAGTTCCTTTTGGCCCAAGAGCATTAAAGCGCGGGCAAATCTTTCACGGCTGCAATCGCAATGGTATCTCAGCATCATTTCTTTATTGATTTTCCAGGGCAAACCTTTCAGTATGAACCTATCCAAGATTTCTTCTATCGATAAGCCCATGTCCATCAAATCCGACAAATTTGGTGTTTGTAGCAGGTTTGAACTGATGAGTTCTGCCAGAGCTGGATCGGCATTGGGAAGTTGCTGGATCAGTACTCCTCCCGCAGAGCGAATAGCAGCACTGGGATCGATCAACACACCCAAGTTCACCGCTGTTGCGGTCTGTTCACTTTGCTGATAATAAGCGGCTACATCAGAGGCAATTTCACCATCCAGCAACCGTACCTGTCCGGTATAAGGCGCTTTGAGCCCACTCTGACGGATCACACTCAAAGTACCGGGTATCAAGTGTTTTCCCACTTGTAGGTTGGCCTCGGACTCCTGGAACCACAAATGCGGTTCAAAAGCATAGGCTTTGATGTCGCCTTCTTTGTTGATAAGTGCGATCGCTCCTTTCAAGGGGCCTTCTGCGTCTATCCGCAATGCGATCTCAGAGCTGGGAGCTTTCAAATCTCCGCTCATCAACGCTACTGCCGTGATCAGGCGCCCCATCATGATAGCGGACAGGGGATACAAATCGTGAAAATCCCGTGCCTTTTGAACGATGGATGTAGTATTGGTAGCAAACAAGCGAAACTGGTCGGCGGCAATGCTTCCGCATAGTAAGCGGCCTTCAGGTTCAGTCATCTTCCATCCGGATATTCTTGATTTCTGTGCCGGGATAGTAGCATTGTAAGATACTGGTGTAATCTTCTCCCTTGCGAGCTTTGCGCAGAGCGCCCACTTGACACATACCTACTCCATGTCCGGAACCTCTACCCATTATGGTAATGCTGTTTCCGGGGTAATAAGCTTTACTTCCTGCTGCTCCTTTGAACACAAACATCGAAGATGGCAACATACCAAAGGCTTGCCTGATCTTGTACTCTCCGTCCAGAACTATACTGCGATCTCCGGTAATGCGCAGCTTCAAGATTCTGCCGGAGTGCCCGCGATTGAGTATTTCGATACTCTTTATGCTGTCCAAGCCAGTGTTTGCGGCCACTTTTGCTTTGCTAATGCTGCGCTGCCAAACCATAGAGGATACTTCCCAGGAGCTCATCCCGGAGCTGTCTACTTTGCTACTTATCCATGCAGTTAGGTCACGCTCTTGGGATAGATCGAGCTCTTCGGCTGCGGGAATGCAGGTCGATCCACCTAAATGAGGGATGTAGGCGCCTTTCCAGATATCCTGGGAAGAATCCGTCTTCCCTCCGCAGCTACTGTGATAAGTGGCATCGGCTATATGTTGATCGGATACAATGATCTCTCCTGCGCTTTGTACTACAGCTTCCTCTATTATCTCGTTGCGGAGGTGCTTGCCTTTGTAAACCTGACAATGAGTAGTATTGCAAAGATCGTAACCATCAGCTGAATGGCGGTTATTGAGCAGCAAGCTTACAGCGTGAGTACGGGCTGCAACAGCCTGAGCCTTCAGGGCTTCCAGAGGACTATTGGAGCCTATCTCGTTTGGGATTACTCCAGCAATATATTCTTCTATGGGCAGGATCTGATTCAATACCAGCTTGCCGCTTCTGATTTTTAGTACAAACTCGCCTTCATAAGGGAGACCGTTAAGCCACATTTCTTTTGAAGACTGAATGTTCAGCGGGCTTTCAAAATAAGACTCTTTACCGTCTTGCCCTACGATCCTCAATGTGGAGTTTACAATCGGAATGGACTGGACCCGGCTGAGTGGATAGTTCATGCTGGCTGCGTAGGATTGGGCGGCTTCCAGGTCTTTGAAGCTATCGGGTAAGAAAAACCAGTATTCATGTTTTAACAACAATTGGTCATCTTCCCACACAAAATAGCTGTTTATAACGGCATCATTATCGTAGATATCGGCAGCAGTTCCTACATGCTCGATGATCCCATATTGGTTGTCCTGTTCAGGGGAAACCACATCTATCAGGATTTTCCCGCTAAAGTCTTGCGTAAAAAGTTGATCTTTATCGCTTAGCACCAAATGGCCAGCATCCAGTTGCAAGTGCTGTGCGCTGGCGAGATTGATTTCCAGATACAACATGCCATTCCGGATTTCAGCCCCGAAGAGCAGAGAAATACCAAATAGCAGGAAGACCGGAAACTTGCGCATTATTGTACCGGGGAACCGGGGTATCCTCCATCCGGCAAGACTACGTGCAAGCCCGATTCATCGTGAGCAGCAAGAATCATGCCGTTGGATACTATGCCCCTGATCTTGCGGGCTTGCAGATTCACCAGCATTACCACGGTTTTGCCAAGGATATCCTCTGCTTTGTAAGATTCTGCGATACCTGCAACCAACTCTCTGGTTTCAAACCCAAGATCCACTTTTAGTCTCAATAGTTTATCGGTCTTGGGTACGGGGGATGCTTCCAATACTATGGCTAAACGCAGGTCCATGGCACTGAACTGATCGTAGGTGATCTCTGGTTTCACAGGAAGATACTCTGTTTTTGGGGATACTATGGTACTCTTGTGTAATTTGGCTAATGCTGCTTCAATGGCGGCATCTTCGATCTTGATAAATAGGGGAGAGACGTCTCGTAAAGTAATCTGCGAGCATACAAATGCATCTTCCCAGTTTTGGATGGGTGGTAAAGACATCATTTCCCGAAGCTTCAGCATATGCTTGGGTAAAATGGGGGAAAGGGCGATGCTGATTTTGTGCAACAATTCAGCGCATACCCACAGCGTTTGTTGCACGTGTTTGTGGTCTTCTTTGATTGCCACCCAGGGTTTGCGTTCGTCAAAGAAACGATTGCCCATACGCGCTATATCCATGATTGCCCTGGTATTGCGTTTTACCTGATAATCCCGATAGGAAGCGCTGATATCTGCCAAGTTTCTATCGGCTTCGCTGATGATCGCGCTACACTCTTCATCGCCTTCGATGGGAGAGATGATACCCTCAAAATGTTTTTGTGCAAAGGCAAACACGCGATTGGCGAGATTTCCCAATACATTGTTCAATTCGCCGTTTATCTTCATTTGGAAATCTTTGAAACTAAAATCTGTATCTTGCCGCTCGGGAGCGTTTGTAGCCAGATAGTAACGCAGATATTCGCCATTAAAATCGTGCACGAATTCATCCACCCAGATCGCCCAGTTGCGAGATGTAGAGATCTTATCCCCCTCCAGATTCATAAATTCATTGGCGGGAATGTCGTGAGGGAGACAATACTGAAGATCCTGACCCATCAGCATGGCAGGCCAGATCAAGGCATGGAAGATGATATTGTCTTTGCCGATGAAGTGGATCAACTGCGTATCTTTGTCCAACCAATAGTCTTTCCAGCGCTCCGGCTGGCCGATTCGTTTTGCCCATTCCACAGTGGAGGAAATGTAGCCAATTGGCGCATCGAACCATACATACAGCACTTTGCCTTCTGCTTCGGGCAGTGGCACAGGTACTCCCCAGCTGAGGTCCCGTGTTATCGAACGCTCGATCAAGCCTTGCTCCAAGAGGTTCAGCATGAAGTTGCGTACGTTCTCTTTCCAGTAGCTTTTGTGGGATATCCACTCTTTCAGTTGATCTGTAAAGTGTGCCAGATGAAAGAACCAATGCTTGGTTTCCCGGATTATCGGCTTATTTCCGCATATCTTGCAGTGTGGACTCTTCAGCGAAGTAGTTTCATAGGTCTGTCCACATTTGTCACATTGGTCACCCCGTGCGGCTTCAGCGCCACAGACCGGGCAGATTCCCTCTACATAGCGATCGGGCAGATAGCGTTTATCGTGTTCGCAGTAAAACTGCAAAGTTGTTTTTGGCTGTATGTGTCCCTTTTTATACAGATCGCTAAAGAACTCCTGTGATAACTGATAATGCTCCTCACGGGCTGTTCCGGAGAAGTTGTCAAACTCAATGCCGATGCCGTCGAAAGCTTCTTTGATGCTTTCATGATAGCGTTTGACTACGTCAATGGCCGGTACACCTTCTTTATCTGCCGAGATCGAGATCGGAGTACCGTGTTCATCTGTACCGCAGATGTAGATCACGTCTTCCTTTTGCAGGCGTAGATAACGCACAAATATATCAGCCGGGAGATATGCTCCGGCTACATGCCCCACATGAAGCTTGCCATTAGCATAAGGTAGAGCGCTGGTTACAATGTATTTCATACCTTATCCCCAAAGAATTCCTGATGTAAACTGGCTACTGTCTTTGCCACCTGAGGAGCAGGCAGCATCAATTCCACACTCCGTTCACTGTGTGAGATGCGGGTCAGATGAGAATTGGCACACAGCTTCAGCACTCTGGCTATAAACGCAGGATCAGCTGCCAAACCCAACCCCACCAGGATCACAAAGCCGATGTCCCGACTCTTGTCTGTTATCGAAATCTTCGACTCCTGCAAGATATAGTCCACTTCAGATTCGTATTTCTCTTCGATATACAATTCCAGAGCCTGCTCTACCATATTGATCTTATAGATTTCGTTGTGCCATTTCTCCAGCAGTTGCAAGACTCCGGAATCTGTTGCTATCCGGTAGCGCAAGATGTTGTCTTTATGTGCTATAGCGGTTACTATGCGTTCTTCCATTTGTGAATCCTTTGGGTTTTCTTCTTGTTTGATCAGGGTTCCTGCCTCGAAAGTGAAGGAACTCTTTATTTCCACACGGACTTTGTAGCGGCAGGCAAATTCTACCGCGCGAGGATGCAAGACCTTGGAGCCGTTGTAACTGAGGGCCAGCATATCCAGATAGCCGATTTCAGGAATAAAGCGGGCTTGGGGTACGATCCTGGGATCCGCACTATAGACTCCTGCCACATCGGTATATATCTCACATTTATCCGCTCCCAAATAACAGGCTAAAGCAACCGCTGAGGTATCGGAACCGCCTCTTCCCAGAGTAGTTATCTCTTTGGTGGTGCTCACACCCTGAAAACCAGCTACAATCACCACTTTATCCTTAGCAAGTTCTTCATGGATGCGAAATGCATTTACTTTCAATATCTTGGCATTACCATGATGATCGTCTGTAATAATCCCGCTCTGTGAACCAGTAAAAGAGATCGAGGGGATGCCTTCTTCATACAACGAGAGTGAAAGCAGGGACATGCTAATGCGCTCACCGGCAGTAAGAAGCATATCCATTTCCCGTCGGCTGGGATGTGTACTGATCTCATAAGCCAGGCTGAACAGATTGTCGGTTGTTTTGGCCATGGCAGATACCACCACCACCAGTTGATCGCCGCGATGATAAGATTTGGCCAGCTTTTTGGCAATAGAGCGGATCAGTTCCACACTTCCCACCGAGGTGCCGCCAAATTTCTTAACAATGATCGCCATTTATCCCTTTATTGAGGCTTTTACCAGTTCTACGAAGAGAGGATGCGGGCGATTTGGGCGGCTTTTAAATTCCGGATGAAACTGTACGCCGAGATAGAAATCATTGCCGGGATACTCCAAAATTTCTACCAAAAGATCCTCTTCGGATACTCCGCTCAACTTCAATCCGGCACTGCTCAATATCTCCCGATAATCATTATTAAACTCATAGCGATGACGGTGGCGTTCACTGATCAGTAAACTGCCATAAGCCCTATGAGCAAGGCTGTCCGGGCTGATCTTGCATTTATAAGCGCCCAAGCGCATGGAGCCGCCCACGAGATCGATGTAGCGCTGATCTTCCATCAAATGGATGACCGGATGGGGATTCATTTCATCAAATTCAGTACTATTGGCATCGCTGAGTTTGCACACATTGCGGGCATACTCAATTGCCATCACTTGCATGCCCAGGCAGATGCCCAATAGTGGGATGTTTCGGGTGCGGGCAAAATTGGCGATGTTAATCTTTCCTTCGATACCCCGTATGCCAAAGCCACCGGGAATCAGGATCCCGTCAATATCCTTCAGTTCATTATCCAAATCCGTAGGCTTGAAGTTCCGCTCGGAATCCACCCATTTGATGTTCAGTTTCTTTCTCTGATTTGCCGCGGCATGCATCAGAGCTTCCACAACGCTTTTGTAAGCATCGTGGTGTTTCACATACTTTCCGCAAACTGCTATGTTTACTTCACCTTCGCTATTCTGCTGGTTGGTAAGGAAATGCTGCCAGTCCTCTAAGTCCACTTCAGGGCTCTCCATATTGAAATGCCGGCAGATTATCGCCGGCAAGTTCGCTTTCTGATAGATCAGCGGTATCTCGTAAACGCATTTCACGTCGATAGCATTGATCACACTTTCTTTGGGAACGTTTGTAAAGAGTGCGATCTTGGAGTAGATTTCATCGTCAAAGGTCTTTTCACTACGGCAAAGCAGGATATCCGGCTGGATACCGATCTCACGCAGTTTGTAAGCACTATGTTGTGAAGGCTTGGTTTTCAGTTCTCCTGCAGTCTTGATGTAGGGCACATAAGTAAGCAGGATGTTCAGGGTATTATGAACCCCGAGATCAAGGCGCAGTTGACGCACAGCCTCCAAAAAAGGCAGGCTTTCGATGTCGCCCACTGTGCCTCCGATCTCGGTGATCACGATGTCTTTATCTTCGGATAAACGTGTTATCCGGCGTTTGATTTCGTTAGTTACATGAGGGATAACCTGTACGGTTTTTCCCAGATAAGTGCCCTTGCGCTCGTTCATTATCACGCTTTCATATATCTGTCCGGCACTGCAACTGCTTGCAGAGCTAAGTGCCTCATCCACAAAGCGTTCATAATGTCCCAGATCAAGGTCTGTTTCGGCACCGTCGTCGGTCACAAATACTTCTCCATGCTGGAAGGGGCTCATAGTACCCGGGTCAACATTCAAGTAGGGGTCAAATTTTTGTAACACCACTTTATAGCCCATAGATTTTAGCAGCAATCCGATGGATGCAGTGGCTATACCTTTGCCCAAGGATGATAGCACTCCTCCCATTACGAAGATGTATTTTGCCACAAAGACCTCCCCTAGATCATTCTCTTCAGTTCGTGCAGAGATTCTTTGATGGAGGCAACCGTGTAGGCCAGATCTTCTTCCGTATGACGGTAGCAGATGTAACCGTGATGATATGGTTGCAGGAACACTTTTCGCCGTATCAACTGAGTATAGAATTCAGTTCTCAGCTTTTTGTAAAGGCCGTTTTCGTCTTTCGGGAAAGTGATGAAGGGCATCCACGGAGCTCCGGAGAATTCCACCGGCATACTGGATTCATCGATCACTTTTTGTACTTCGGCAGCGAATTTTTCGCCTTTTGCTTTGATCACGTCCAAGACTTTGTCACGTTCCAAAATTTCGATGGTCTTCAGTGCAGCTACGATGCTGTCGCTATTTGGGAAGAAAGTGGAGGACAGAAACACTTTGTCTGCCAACACCATCATGGGGTCGCGTTTCCCCACCAGGGCTGCTATGGCATAACCGTTTGCCATGGCTTTTCCAAAGGTGGAGAGATCCGGAGTTACGCCAAAATACTCCTGCGCTCCGCCCAGGGATACTCTGAAGCCGCTGCGGATTTCGTCGAAGATCAAGAGCGCATTATATTTATCCGCCAAAGCGCGAACACCTTCCAGATAACCGGGTTTGGGCATCTGAACCGGAGCTGCCATCGGGTGCCCCACGGGGGTTACGATGATGGCGGCCATGTCGTCTTTATTGGCTTTTAAGATAGCTTCCAGACCATCAAGATCATTATAATGGAATTCCAAAACGTCTTCATATAGCTTTTCCGGGATACCGCCCTTTACCTCCACGCACCAATCGTGCCAACCGTGATAACCACAACGGGCGATCTTGGTTTTGCCGGTGTAGGCTCTGGCTACGCGAATGGCGATGGTGGTGGCGTCACTACCGGTCTTCACCAATGCTGCCATCTCACAAGATGGAATAACCTTTTGCAGCTTGCGTACCAATTCGCTCTGTTGAGGTTGGGTCAGCGAAAAGCAAAATCCTTTGTCGTTCACTTGTTTTTGTACGGCATGATCAATTTCCGCTTCACGGTAGCCGATGATGATGGGGCCATAGGCACATAGATAGTCAATGTACTCATTTCCGTCTACGTCCGTTACTCTGCCGCCGTTTCCGCTGTCAAAGTAGATTGGATACTCGCCCTGAACAAAGTTGTAGGGTCTGCGAATGCCGGCAACAGCACCCGGAACCAGCGTCTGTGCTTCCTCATACATTGCCATGCTTTTACTTAAGTTCAATTTATCTGCCATGTTATTTCATCTCCCACAGGCTTGCAATGCCCATCCCGCCGCCTATGCAAAGCGATGCGAGACCTTTCTTGTTCTGTCTTTTCTTCATTTCGTGCAGTAAGGTTACAATGATGCGGGCACCGCTGCAGCCAATTGGATGACCGATGGCTATGGCACCGCCATTCACGTTTACAATATCGGTATTGACCTTGCCCACACCTTCTTTTTCCAGGCCTTTGATCACGGAAAGGGATTGTGCGGCAAAAGCTTCGTTCAATTCTACCAGTTCGATGTCTCCCAAAGACCAGCCGGTTTTCTGCAGCACTTTCTTGATGGCGGGAACAGGTCCATATCCCATTATTGCGGGATCCACTCCGGCAGAAGCGCTATCCACGAAATAAGCCATGGGGGTAAAGCCCAGTTCCTTGGCTTTATCTTCACTCATGATCAAGACCAAAGCTGCGCCGTCGTTGATGCCGCTGCTGCTGGCTGCGGTAACGGTACCATCTTTCTTGAAGGCGGGGCGCAGTTTTGCCAGGCTTTCTTTGGTTACTCCGGCACGGGGCATTTCGTCTTTGTCGATGATGATGGGATCGCCTTTACGTTGAGGGATAGCGATGGGCACAATCTCATCGTTGAATCTGCCGTTCTTCTGAGCGGCTTCAGTTCTGTTCTGGGAAATAGTCGAAAACTCGTCCTGCTCTTCCCGGGTCAAACCCCATTTTTCTGCCAAATTCTCGGCAGTCATGCCCATGTGATAATCGTTGAAAATATCGGAAAGACCGTCACGGATCATCATGTCCACCATGCTCTTATCACCCATGCGGGCACCCCAACGGGCATCCTTGAGGATGTATGGAATCTGGCTCATGTTTTCCGCGCCACCGGCAATTACAATCTCCGCTTCACCAGCGCTGATCATCAATGCTGCCAGGCTGATTGCCTTCATTCCGCTGCCACATACTTTGTTTACAGTATAAGCGGGTACATAATCCGGGATTCCTGCATGGATGCTGATCTGTCTGGCAACGTTTTGACCAAGACCCGCACCACAGACGTTTCCTACGATCACTTCATCGATCATCTCGGGTTGTAGCTTGGTTTCTGCTAAAATCGCTTTCAGAGTGTGAACTCCCAACTCTACTGCGGAGACATCCTTGAACACTCCACCGAAATTTCCGACAGCGCTGCGTTTTGCGCTAACTACCACGGCTTTTTTCATCTTTCCTCCAGATGTTTTATTTTTTCCATTGTAAGCCATTTATACAAAGGGGGGATTTTAGTCAATGCCAAAGTTATTCCTTGTAAGCTGGATATTCATGCTTATGCAATTTAGCGTTTTTGAGGTTTTGGCGTTGTGGAGTTTTAGCGTTGTGGCGAATCCAACAGCAGCACTGCAGCTTTCGTTTGGTTTCACGCAGATCACGCAGATTTACGCAGAAAAAGTGCAGATTCGACAGAGATTAATAGCGTAGCTCGCTTTAGCGCCGCCAATTGCAGATCCGCAGCACTGCAGCACTAACTAACTAAGAACTAATGAACTACAAACTCCTCCGCGAGCGCGGCGAGCCTTCAACAGACCGAAGGTCATGCAACAGGGAGCAAAGCGAGCATTCAACAGGTACGAAGCACCGTTCATCTCTTCCTCAACACCATCACATCATTCACATTGCATCCGCTATAAAAGGCAGGGATTATGCCTCCCACACTCTGCAGGCAAGAAAAGGAATCAAAATCTTTAAGAGCAGTATCCATTCCACCAGGAAAACATATTCTATCCCGCATCTCATTAGTTACCAAAGCTCCGGCCGAGTCTGCCAGATTATCATTGCCATCTGTTGCAAAAGCGCAGAGCCAGGCATTTCTACAGTCAGGCATATCCCGCAGGAAGCTTAGCGCCAAATGGCTCAATCTACCTCCCTTACCCAGTCCTTTCACCTTCAAAGTGCATTCTCCCCCAAAAATGTAGATTCCCGGTGCGGCGTGCTCACAATAGCGTGCCAATCCTCGGGCAAATACCTCAACTTCATCCTTAATAAATACCGGAGATACTCTGACGGGAAGATTCGGCCTTTCGCGGCGAAAATGCTTTGCCAATTGCTTTAGAAAAGCCTGATTGTCGCCAATGATATGGTGATTGGATATCTCCGGCCGGTAGAAAGGTCCGCTGCCGATGATACTGGGGTCGTTCTCTGGTACATCGCTCAAAAGATACACTTCCAAGCTTTTACCGCTGAAGAACTTCGCTGCTTTGCCTCCCTTGACGGCGGAACACTCTTTTCGCCCGGCATTGATCTGCGCTATGTCCAGTCCGCTTTTGAGCAACAGGGAATGCCGGGCACGAATTGCAGCCAGATCATAGCCCGAAGCGGGTATTTCAAACAGTGCGGAACTGCCCCCAGAGAGTAATACGCACAGCTCTTCATCGCTGGGGATGCTTTTGATCCATTCCATTATTCTACGGCTGTGAAGGATCGAATTTTCATCCGGAACAGGATGTGCAGCTTCCAATATCTGAGGTTGATAATTTCTATCACTTTCAGTAGGATAAAAGCCATATTTGCACAAAACTACGCAGCTGAGTGGAACTTTGGGTTTCAGAGCGGAACATGCTACTTTCCCCATTTGCCAGGCGGCTTTACCGATAGCCAGAATATGCGGAGGCTTATTGGGATAACGCTCACGTATGGCAGCAGCAAGCCGGGGATAACGGCAAAAGCTTGAAAGTGCTCTCTTGAAATTAGTCAGAATCTCCTCGCTCATTTCATCCCTCTCCGCCTCAAGCTGCTTGTTCATAGATAGCCAAAGGCTTCCCTCACCACTCGATAGCGGAAAAGCTGCGCTTTATCCAGTCCCAACACTGCTGAAAGGAGATCGTACAAAGACGGGCTTTGCAGGCTTTTATGGATTCTCAAGCCTTCCGGGCACAACTCCAGGGAGTGTAAAATCTTTTTTAGATCGTAGGTTTTGCTGTGCGTTTCACTACTTTTAGTAAAAATCATGCTGCTTGCCTTGGCAAAGCTCTGCAATTGCGGATTCAATTCCTTCAGTAAAGTCTCATCCAGTTCGATGCGGACATATTCGGTGCTTGGCAGAGCGGCCTTACCGCTTATGACTTCACAGCCGGTAACTATGAACTCCGGAATACGGCTGCGACAGAATTCCCTTAGGATATCTTCCGGGCTGAAAGGGCAGTAAAAGGAGATGTCAAAGTACTCTGCCACGCTTTCCACGCCCACGGGCAGAGGTGGCGACAGGCTTACCTTCGGGTGTGGCGAAAAGCCCATGGTAAATACTGTGGGAAGCTCCAATACGGCGATGCGGCGAAAGAGCATCCGCATCCAATCCAAGTGAGAGATAAAGCGTAAGAGTCCGGTTTTGCGATAGAAGACCCGATAGCGGTATTGGATTTGGGGATTGTACTGAGGGCGTGGGGGAGTGGCTGATGGAAGCTCCAAGCTCTCTGATACACTGGCTTTCTGAGTGCATACTTCGTCGTTGCATACCCCGCACATAGCGCAGAATTCCCTGCAATCCGGGCTTAATTCTGCCTTTAGCGCTTTCTCGTATTCGTTGTATAGAAACTTCTTGCATACTCCGATGTCCACAAAGTCCCATGGTAAGGGGGCATTCGGATCCCTTGCCGCAGTAAAATCTTCGGATCGCAAGTCGTGCTGGGCAAAGGCATTCTGCCACCTCTGCCAATCCCAGGATTCGTTCCAACCGTCAAAGAGTGCGCCATTCTCCCAAGCGCTATATAATACCTTTGCCATGCGCAGATCGCCGCGGGTAAGGCAGGCTTCCAACACGGAATTTTCGATGGTGTGATACTTCAATTTGATATTGCGGTTTTTACTGAATGCGGTTTTCAGATATTGAGCGCGCTTCAGCAGTGTCTCACCGGGGGTCATTGCTGTCCACTGGAACGGTGTGAAAGGCTTTGGTGTAAAGGGGGACAGAGTCACGCTGATGTTCATGCGCTTGTTTGCGCGTAAGTTAATTGTGTGGATAAGCTCTTCAATTGCCAGGATGTCTTCATCGGTCTCGGTGGGCAAACCAATCATAAAATACAGCTTTATCTTTTGCCAGCCCAAGCTTTTGGCGATCTCCAGCCCCTGCAGGATTTCTGCTTCGCTGAGGTTTTTATTGATCACATCGCGCAAGCGTTGCGAACCGGCTTCCGGGGCGATGGTAAGTCCTTCGCGTCCCAAGGATTGCATCAGGCTAACCAAACGAGTATCCAAACTATCTACGCGCAAAGATGGCAACGCTATATGCGTCTTATCTGTATTTACGGCGTTCAGCAGGGCAAACAGCAATTCCCGGATGCAAGTGTAATCGCTGCTGGAAAGCGAGATCAATCCCGCTTCATCCCAACCGTCAGTATGAACTTCTTTGAGCAATTCATCCAGAATTTGCCGGGGATCACGCTCACGTACGGGACGGTAGAAGAATCCGGCATGACAAAAGCGGCAACCGCGGGAACAGCCGCGCATGATCTCAGATACATAACGGTTGTGTGTGGCCAATTGCCAGCTGAGTAATTGCGGGCTGTGCAGATCCTTACCCTTCGAGAAATCAGCATACTTCCGGCTGGGGATGGCTTCCGTGGGGATTCTGATGTCCCAGGGTGAATCACTGTTGTATTGGGGAACCCAGCAGCTTTTCAAAGTGGCCAAGTGCTGTAAACGCTCCGCGCGGGAAGCATTGTCCCGTAGGATTTCCGCTATCTCCACGATGCCTTCCTCAGCTTCACCAAAAAAAAACACGTCGATGAAGGGTGCGAGGGGCAAGGGATTGGTAGCGCAAGGCCCGCCCGCCATCACAATCGGATGCTCCTGGCTGCGATCCAGATTAAAAATGGGGATTTGTGAAGAAGCGATCAGTTCCAGCACGTTACTAAAGGTTAGCTCACTTTGCAGTGTGATACCCAGCAGGTCAAATTCATGAGCGGCTCTGCGGCTTTCCAGACCGAACAGGGGGAGCTGCTCTTGCTTCAGAAGCGCCAAGAGATCGCGTTGAGGCAGATAGAGCCGATCTGCCATTGCATAAGGTAAGCGGTTAACAATGCTGTATAAAATTTTTAGTCCCAGATGCGATACACCCAGTTCATAGAGTTCCGGAAATGCAAAAAGCATGCGCACAGAGTGGTCTGCAAAGCTTTTGCGGCAAGAATTGATCTCGTGATCGATATAACGGGAAGGCTTTTCTACCAGAGCTAATAAGTGTTCGATGTTGATCATGCTGTTTCCTGAGTTATTCATAGATTCAAGGTTAGAATAAGAGATGGATTTGGTCAAGTCTTTTCTCTGTGGGGCTTTTTCTGCAGATCATTTTCCTTGATCCTTAGAATTATTGATCGTGGAATGTACCGGGCAATCGAATCAGGTAGATTGGTTGCGATTTTTCATTACAGGTGGTGGGCGTCTTTTACTACATCCTGATTGTCGCAGATAGGTCTGGGCTTAGTTTTGCACATTGCCTCCTCTTCTTCAGAGAGTTGTCCCGTGCTAAAGCAGATATAATCCCGTTATCATCGAGTGAACACCCGATAATTAACCGATGATATCTACTTCGGCACGACTTGGAGGAGAAGGAGTTCTTAGTTCTTTGTTCTTAGTTCATTAGTTCTTAGTTCTTTGTTGATTAGTTCTAAAGTGCTGCGGTTCTGCAGTTTGAGGGCGCAAAGCGAGCACCGCTACAAATCTCTGTCGAATCTGTACTTTTTTCTGTTTAAATCTGCGTGATCTGCGTGAGACCAAACGAAAGCTGCAGTGCTGCTGTTGGATTTGTCACAACGACAAAACGTGAAAACGTCAAAACTAGCCATCAAAACGAACTTTGTGCTTGACAAAAAAAGACCCCCTAGTTGTGATGCTCACTACTGTGTGGCGAGATAGCTCAGCCGGTAGAGCAGAGGCCTGAAAAGCCTTGTGTCCCCAGTTCAATTCTGGGTCTCGCCACCATTTGTGTATCCGCATAGATGTGATTTACTTATGGTATGTACTCCATACTCCGAAGGATTTCATGGATGTTATTGAATTCATCAATTCAGCGATATCATGTGACACAAGTAATCTGATTAAAATGTCCCCTATGGGAGACAGAAGGCAATTAATGAGTGTATCGTAAAAGAAACAATCCTCACAATGAAAGCTATGCAAAATCCTCCCCTTCGAGTCTCCAGCGCATGCCGTAAGTGATAATAATACAATGAAATACACAACAGGAGAGTAAGTATTGAAGCCAAATCAGAGAATTGGCACGACTCTTGCATTGTACATAGCTGTGCCTTAGGCACAAAACATATAAGAGTAAACCCCCAAAAAAAGGAGAATACACATGGGAACTCAACAAATTCTTTTAATCGTACTTAGTGTAATCATCGTTGGTGCCGCCATCGCGGTTGGTATCCAGATGTTCAACAGCCAGGCCTACAGTGCCAACAAATCAGCTATTGCAGCAGATGCTCAAAGCTTTGCTTCACAAATTGTGCAATTTTACAAAACCCCAAAATCACAAGGTGGTGCTGGTGGCGATCTGACCGGTCTTGATGCAGCGGATGTGGCTGGTTTCATTGGATTTATGGCGGGATCTGCAGGAGCAGACTGGGATGCAGATGAATATGGTATCAAAAATGACAATGGAATCTACACTATTACATCCGTAACTCCTAGTGCAACAGCAGGTGCAGATGAGACTGTAGGAATAACTGGCATAGGCACAGAAGAAAGAGATGGCAAAAGTCCTAAGATAGTTACTACTATAACATTCCCAGCTTGTGAAATCACAGCCGAGGCTTCAGATGAGGCCGTGGCTTCAGATGAGTAGGTAGAATAATTATCTAACTCAACATTATCAAGAGAATAGTATCCGTATGGATAAAAAGCAAGAGCCGTAAGGCTCTTGCTTTTTAGTTTGCCCAGAATGCTTTCTGCGCCGATGGACTGAAAGAAGTCCTGACACCTCACCAGCGGGAAGTCAACATGAGATCAAGGGCGCTCTTGGCAACGGCAAGGTCTGAAGCAAGAAGCAGT
>JAQWBI010000013.1 GCA_028706475.1 Candidatus Cloacimonadota bacterium | reverse complement strand
TTTGGGATGTTCATGGTATGCGTAGTCGGGATAAGGATGTGAGTATCGACAAGAATCTAATTGACATAAAACCCAAGTTCGGAAGAATTGAACATAAGTTCACATCAAACACCGAACTCAATACCGATAAATAGGAGATAAGATGCCACGTGCCAAGAACTTACGTACACTGCAGGAGCTGCCAATAGTGAAGGGATTTCGCCCGTTATGGATGCGAACTAACTACAGGCAGGCGGTAACTCTGAATCTGGAAGAGTACGAAGTAATCCGGTTGATCGATTATGAAAATCTCATCCAAGAGCAGGTAGCAGAATTGATGAATGTCTCCAGACCCACCGTTACCCGCATTTACGAGAGTGCGCGCAGAAAGCTGGGAACAGCTTTGGTGGAAGGCAGAACTTTTGTGATCGAGGGTGGAGATGTGCAGATGTCCAATACATATTATCAATGCGAAGAATGTCAGCATCGTATAGCGCTTTGTCCTCATGAGGAAAGCCCCCGCGTATGTCCCGCTTGCGGTTCCGAACGCATCATTTCTTTGGCAGATTGCTTTATACGTGGTTGCCGTCGTTGCAGAAGATGTAGATAAAGGAGAATACATGAAAGTAGCAATTCCAGTAACACAGGGAAAACTCAGTTCACACTTTGGTCACTGCGAGGTTTTCGCGGTTTTCCAAATTGAAGATAACAGGATTGTTAAGGAAGAAATGGTAGATCCTCCGGTACACGAGCCCGGATCTCATCCCAGGTTCCTGCACGAGATTGGGGTTAGCGTGGTTATCTCCGGTGGGATGGGTATGAAAGCTCAGGAACTGATGAATCAGAACGGCATTGAAGTGATCATCGGAGTATGTCCCCTGCCCCTCAGAGAGATCGTGGAAATGTATTTGCAACACAAATTAGAAAGCGGCGAAAACCGCTGTGACCACTAATGCGCATCGCTATCGCCAGCGGTAAGGGTGGTACGGGAAAGACTACTCTGGCAGTAAACCTTGCTCTCTTTGCCGCCGAGAATGAGCCCGTCTTGCTGATGGATCTGGATGTGGAAGAGCCCAATGGCAGCATCTTTGTGGAAGGCGAATTGCAGAATGAGACTGTTGTCTATCGGGAAGTTCCACAGTGGGATCAAAGCGCTTGCACTCTGTGCGGAAAGTGTAGTTCCCTATGTGCTTATAATGCACTGTTAAAGCTGGGCGAAACAATTCTGGTGATGCCAAATTTATGTCATTCCTGCCATGCTTGCAGTGAGCTTTGCCCCGCGGAAGCCTTGCCAATGAAGCAAGAAAGCCTGGGCAAGCTGCGCCATCTGCAAAGTGGAGATTTGAGATTTGTGGAAAGCAAGCTGGATATCGGTTTGGAGCAAGCATCTCCCTTGATCGCAGAAAGTCTGAAGTATGCAGACAAGATGTTTCCCGACATAGGTTTACAGATTATTGACAGCCCTCCCGGAACAGCTTGTGCGATGCTCTCTTCGGTAAAAACTGCAGACTTTGTAGTGTTGATCAGCGAGCCTACTCCCTTTGGTTTACACGATCTGAATCTCGCCGTAGAGACGATACGCCAATTGAGCATTCCCTTTGGCGTGGTGGTGAATCGCGATGGTATTGGGAATGATGATATTTATAAGTACCTAGAGCAAGAAGGTATTGTGCTATTGGCGCGGATACCTCATCAACGCAGGATCGCCGAGATCTATTCGCAAGGAGGGTTGTTGTACAAAGCAATCCCGGAAATCCGGACTGCACTGGACAAAATACTCTGCTATGCAAAGGGAATACGATGAAAGAAATAGTAATCATATCCGGAAAAGGCGGAACCGGCAAAAGCTCAATCTGCTGTGCCTTGGCTCATTTGTGGAAGGATAATGCGGTAATCGCAGATTGTGACGTTGATGCTGCCGATATGCATTTGATTCTGCATCCGCAAAGCTCTGACAGCAAAGATTTCTTCAGTGGGATAAAGGCGACAATCGAAGTATCGACTTGCAGTTCCTGTGGTTTGTGCGCCTCGGTTTGCCGATTTGGCGCAATCTCCGAACATGAGGGCAAGTATCTGGTAAACCAGCTGGATTGCGAAGGTTGCGCATATTGCTATCGCATCTGCCCCACGGGAGCTATCAGCATCCCAGAGCAGAAAGTTGGGCAATATCACATATCACAGAGCAGGCTGGGCTGCACACTGATCCACGCACAACTGAATATCGGGGCGGAAAACAGCGGCAAGCTGGTCTCGAAAGTAAAAAGCGTAGCGAGGCATCAAGCCAAACAGGAACACAAGGATTTCCTTCTGGTGGATGGCTCTCCGGGAATCGGTTGCCCCGTGATTGCGTCTCTTTCCGGAGCACATTTAGTGATACTGGTTACAGAAGCCAGCAAATCTGGCTTTAGCGACCTGAAACGAGTGTGGGAACTGGTAAAAAGATTCAATATCCCGGGAGCTTGTATAGTAAACAAGGCAGACATAAATTCTGCTATCTGTAAAGAAATCAAAGAGTATCTACGTAAGGAAAAAATCCTGGCATTGGGTGAGATTCCCTATAGCGAGGATTTTCCTGCCGCCATCTCAATGGGAAGGACATTAATAGAACAAAACGAATCAACATGGCGTCCGATCTTTGAAAAGATGGGGAATGCCATAAAGGAGATATTGTGAAAATAATCTTTACATCCAGCGGAGAAGGCTGGGATGCCAAAATTGATCCCCGCTTCGGCAGGACAGACTTCATCTTGCTGTACAATGAAGAGACAGATGAACTGAGCAGCATAGATAACAGAGAAATCCAGGGCGTGGCACATGGTGCTGGGCCTAAAACGGCAGAAAAGATCTTCAACCTTGGCGCAGATGTCTTGATCACTGGTAACGGCCCCGGTGGCAATGCTGCCTCCATCTTGAGCAAAATGCCGCTGAGAATATATATCAAAGCTAGTGGAATGACTATTCGCGAAGCTTATGAGGCCTATAAGAACAATAAACTAACAAAAGGAGCATAGGATGCCTAGAATGGATGGAACAGGACCTTGGGGCATGGGACAATTGGGCAGAGAAATGGGCCCCTGCGGCAGGGGAGCCGGTTGTGGTAGAGGACGCGGTTTGGGTGCACGCTTCCGTACTCGCTTGACAGATAATGCTGGATTTTCAGACATGTACCCTTATAACAAAGACTCGCTTCAGACTCAGAAGCAAGAGCTTGAAGCTCAATTGAACTGGATTAATAATGAACTGAATAAGGAACAGTAAATGACAGACGAGAAAGACCAAAAAGACCTCCAAGTTCAAGCGAACCTGAAGAAAATCAAACACCGCATTATAGTAATGAGCGGCAAAGGCGGTGTGGGCAAAAGCTTTGTAGCCACAAACTTGGCTTATGGCCTGGCCATGCAAGGCAAAACCGTGGGCATTCTGGATGTGGATGTGCACGGACCTTCAGTGGTAAAACTCACAGGCATCGAAGGCATGGGAATCCCCACTGCTGTAAACGGCATGCCGGCACCTATTAAAGTACTGTCCAACCTCTATGTGCTTTCTGTGGCATCGCTGATCAAATCCGAAGATAGCGCACTGATCTGGCGCGGACCCATGAAGATGACCTTGATCAAGCAGTTCTTCAGCGATTTTGAGTGGCCGGAATTGGATTATTTGGTAATTGATTGCCCTCCGGGAACTGGCGATGAACCGCTTTCCGTAATACAAACCATGGGCACATTGGATGGCGCTGTGATAGTAAGCACTCCTCAGGATTTGGCTGTTTTGGACGTCAAGAAATCCGTGAATTTCGCCCAGCAATTGAATCTGCCAATCTTGGGACTGGTGGAAAACATGAAGTACTTCCGCTGTCCGGATTGCGGAAAGACAACCAGGATATTCAGTGGTAATGGGTTGGAAAGATTGATCTTCGACCATCAATTGGATCTCTTGGCTGAACTGGAAATGGATCCCAACATTGGCCTTTCTGCAGATCAGGGTAAGCCATACATCTATTTCTACAATAAAATGCCCTCGGCGCAGAACCTGATGGATATGGTGCTGAAAGTACTGGAAAAAGTAGAAGAAGCAAAATAACATCAAGGTCTATATTGCTAACCGGGTACAAACATCGACCTCACAGACAGAATGCCTGCCTTTGAGATACAAGGATATTTGGATCCGGTTCAGCATTTATAGAGCTTCAATTTTCCCATGTGACGATAAATTTATATTGACGGATTTCTGAATCCTCGATAGCATGCAAACGAAGTTAATTTTGTGTTATTATGTGATAAATCTATGCCTAAAATAGAGATCTTGACTGTGGAGGAAAGATGCTGCAAGGATCTTATGTTGCACTAGTGACGCCATTCAAAAATGGCAATGTGGATTGGAGTGCTCTAGAAAACCTGATTAATTTTCATTTAGACAACGGCACAGACGGGATACTGCTTCTTGGTACCACCGCCGAAGCAGCCGCCTTGGCAGGGGATGAGAAAGACGCCCTCCTTCGCTTCGCACAACAGAGGATTGCCAAAAAAGTCCCGGTAATGATTGGAACTGGTACGAATAACTACATGCAGAGTCTCGCCAACACCAAAAAGGCAGAGGAATTTGGTGCGGATTATGCCCTTGTAATCACTCCCTATTACATAAAACCCACTCAAAGTGGCATGTACGAATACTTTAAAAGCATAGCGTCCAAAGTAAACATCCCGATCGTGATCTACAATGTTCCCGGACGCACTGGAGTGAATATCTCCCCTGAGACCACCATACGCCTTGCTCGTGAATGCCCCAATATCGTCGGTATAAAAGAGGCCAGTGGCAACCTTGTACAAGCTACCTTTATCCTGAGAGACGCCCCAGATGGCTTTAGCCTGATGAGCGGGGAAGATGCCCTGAACATGCCTCTGATGGCGATAGGAGCCAAAGGGTGCATTTCGGTAACTGCAAATGTTGCTCCAAGATTGATGAGTGAACACATGTCCAGTTGCCTAAATAACGATTTCACCGCAGCCAAAGCTCAACATGCCTATTTGGCGCAGTTGAATCACTTGATGTTCATAGAAACAAACCCCATCCCAGCCAAAGAAGCACTGCATATGATGGGCTATATGGATCTGGAATTCCGTCTACCCCTCTGCAAAATGCAGGATAACCACCGCGAGATATTACGCGAAGGGTTGAAAGCATATAATCTCATCTGAAACAATCTTAAGGAATACACTCATGAAGAAAACCAAGCTATTACATGGCTTTGAGCTGATTCAAAGCCAGGAGATTAGCGAAATCAACTGCAACTACAATCGCTACCGTCACCGAAAGAGCGGAGCAGATCTGATTTTTCTGGCATGCTCTGACAACAATAAAGCATTCAATATCACCTTCAAAACCATCCCAGAAGACGATACGGGATGCCCGCACATTTTGGAGCACTCTGTGTTGAACGGCAGCAAGAACTACCCCGCAAAAGGCACCTTTATGGAACTGGTAAAGGGTAGCCTGAATACATTCATAAACGCCATGACCTCAGCCGACTGGACCAGCTATCCCGTTGCGTCCACAAATGATAAAGACTTCATAAACCTGATGCGAGTGTATTTGGATGCAGTGCTGTATCCCAGAATCTACGAAGAATCACGCATCCTGGATCAAGAAGGCTGGCACTACGAACTGTTTAGCGAAGATGCCGAGATAAACTATCGCGGTGTGGTGTACAACGAAATGAAGGGCGCATTTTCGTCTGTCGATAGCATAATAAACCGCTATTGTCAGCATGCTCAATTCCCGGATACTCCTTATGGCTTCGAGAGCGGTGGCGACCCAGATTCAATTCCGGAGCTTACACAAGAGAAATTCACACAATTCCATAGCAAGTATTATCACCCCTCAAACAGTAAAATTTGGCTGTATGGAGACATGGATATTGACGCCACGTTGAAGATCATCGATGAAGAGTATCTCAGCAACTTCGATGATCCCGGGATCAGGATTGAATTACCTGAACAAAAACCCTTTAAGGCGCTCAAACAAATAGATTGCCAATATCCTTTGGGCGACGATACGGATCCCACGGATCAATATTATCTGGCCTTGAATTTCACCTATGGGAAGGTCACGGATACTTATCTAGATCAAAAGCTCTCGCTTCTATGCGAATTACTGATGTACTATCCCGCTTCCCCTCTGAAAAACGTGATTCGGGAATCGGGCTTGTGCAAGGATTCCACCATTTCAGTGCAAAATGATATTCTTCAGCCCACAATCACAATCATCTGTAAACAAGTTCAAAAGGACAAGCTAAAACCTCTTAGTGAGCTCATCCGCAAAGAATTGAGCCGGATATCGAAAGAGGGATTCGACAAAAAGATGCTGGAAGCGATGATAAATTACAAAGAGTTCTTCCTGCGCGAAGCTCAATTGAATCGCTTTCCCAAAGGTTTATTCTACAATTTATACTGCTTGGGCTTATGGAATCATGGCGGCGACCCTAGCAACTTCCTGGCCTTTGAAGGTTACCTGAAAGAATTGCGTAGGGGCTTGAAAGAACCCATGTTTGAGACTCTTGTCCAAGAGGTCTTTTTGGAGAATACACACAGTACTGAAGTTCATTTTGAGCCGATTCCTGGATTGATCGCAAAGCAAGAAGCAATTACCAAAGCTAAGCTGGATGCATATAAGAAAAAGCTGAGCAAAAAAGAGATAAGCGAACTGATAGCCTACAACAAAGATTTGAAAGCTTGGCAAGAAGCTTTGGATAGCGATGAAGATATCCAGAAAATCCCGCTGCTCAACCTTAGTGATGTGGATTCCAAAGCCCAATCGCTACCCTGCGAAAGCGATATCCAGGGGACATACACAATACTGAAGCACCCCGTGCATACCAATGGGATAGTTTATCTGAAGGCTTTTTTCGACCTTTCTCATGCTAATGTCCAAGACCTGCCCTGGATAAAGCTCTATACACAGCTCTTGGGGCAAATCAACAGCGAAAACTTCAGCTTTGGTGACCTTTCCAACGAAATCAGCAACAATACCGGTGGCATAAACCTGTATGTTGATGTGGCAAACAGCTATCAGACTCCTGATGACATTCTGCCCAAACTGGTACTCTCCGGTAAAGCTATTGCTTCCAAGACTGCCAAATTGATGGATCTTTGTACTGAATATGCCCTGAGACCTGCCTTGGACAATCCCTCTCGTATCAAAAGCCTGATCATGGAATTTAAGACTGCCATGGAGCATAATGTGATAAACAGCGGAATGCAGATAACCGTGCAAAGAATGTTTGCTCCCTTCTCGCAGTATCATGCCTTCAAAGATAAAATCAACGGTTTGGACTATCTGAATTTTCTCCGTGATCTAGCCAATAACATGGAAAGTGATATCGATAAGATCATAGGAGAACTGAAATGGGTTCAGTCGCATTTCTTCAATATTCACAAAGCCATATTCAGCATAACGGCAAATGAAGAGCTGATAGATGATGTAGTAAATAAATTACCTGCCTTCACGAAAGAGTGTGGCACAGACGAACATCCGGCTGTGGAAAATGAATTTATCACGAGCAGCACCAATGAAGGAATTGCCGCTCCGATCAAGATCCAGTATGTAGTCCAGGGCGGAAACTTTTTCCGCAAAGGCTATTCCTACTCCGGCCGCCTGCGTGTATTGGCAAACATCCTCAGCAATGAATTCCTCTATAAAGAGCTGCGAGTGAAGGGTGGAGCTTACGGTGGCGGGACCAGTTTCGGTATGGACGGATATCAGTATTTCTATTCTTACCGGGATCCAAACCTCCGTGAAAGCCTGGATGTCTACAGTAATGTCCCGGAATTCATCCGCAGCTTCAAATGCAGTAAACGTGACATGAACAAATACATCCTGGGCGAGATTTCTCAGTTGGATTATCCCAAAACACCAGAAGCCATGGGAACTACTGCCGCGATGGATTATATCACCGGATTTACTCAGGAAGACCGTCAACAAATCCGCGATGAAGTACTCAGCACAAATCTGGAGGACCTGCGGCAATATGCAGATTTGATTCAAGCTATATTGGACAAAAATCATTACGCCGTAATGGGAAACGAAGCCAAGATCAAGGATGCGGCAGATCTGTTTGATATGATCACACCCTTGTTCAAAAAGTGAAACAGAAAGATAAGAAAAGAACCAAAAAATATACCGGCAGGCTGAAAAACATCTGTCTGCCGGATCTTGATATATTGGACGACGAACATCATGACATAGGCTTCAAAAGCTCTCGCAGCGCTCATAAACGAAACCTTGTGTTAAAAAGCGATACCGAGCTTAGAAAAGCCAGGGTAATCGAGGTGATGAGTAATTACCAATGCCGGATCAATCTTGACGACAAACAGGTCAACGCCTCAATCGGCGGACGTCTGAAACAGTTCAAGAATGAGAGTAGCGGCATTTTGGCCGTAGGGGACTATGTGGAAGTGGACATTACTTACGAACCCGACTACCGCATCGAGAACATTCTGCCGCGCAGAAACAGCATGATCCGCTACAGCGGCGGCTCTTTTCAAAAAGAGATCACCCTGGCTGCAAACATCGACCAAATTGTAATCACAAGCTCCTGGCGGATGCCAATCTTCAAACCGGGATTGGTGGACAGATATCTCATCATGGCAGCGAAATTCAACATCCGGCCCATTCTGGTGCTGAACAAGATTGACCTCTGTGAAGATTTTGATGAACTGGAGGATGAGATAACCTATTACAAGGATTCTGGCATCAGAGTGATTCTCACTTCTGTGGTCGATGGTCGTGGCATGGAAGAACTTAAAAATGAATTGAGGGATAAAGACTCTGTGTTTTCCGGACACTCCGGAGCAGGAAAAAGCTCTCTGATAAACTCTTTGGAGCCGGGACTGGAGTTGCTAACAGCCGAGATAAGCGATTTCAACGAGAAAGGCAAACATACCACCACTCAAGCTCTGATGTTACCCTTTAGTTTTGGCGGATACCTGATAGATACACCTGGGATCAAGACACTTACTCTACATCAGCAGGACAAAGAATACATCCCCAAGCTATTTCCGGGCTTCGATCGCTTCTATCCCCAGTGTCTGTTCCGGGATTGCACCCACATCCACGAAGAAGGTTGTGCGGTGCTGTCAGCAATGGAAGAAGGCAATCTAGACCCTTTTCGTTATGAATCCTATAGATGGATAATGGACAATATATGAGAAACTTCGCCGTTTACATAAATCCCGGTTTTGCAGACAAAGCCAGCATATTCTGTTTGCTGTACCGACTCAAGGATGAAGATAAGAGCCAAAACACATCCGGAAAGGAATTGCTTTTCTTTGGAGAACTCAGCCAGAAAGACATCCTGCAAGAGCCCGTTCAAGTAGTCGATTTTTACCACAAAAACAAGGGAGTATCCATAGATTGCATTTTAGTCTTTGGCGGTGATGGTACCATCCTGAAAGCCAAAGATTTGGCCTTGAAAACCGGAGCTCCCATTCTGGGTATCAATCTGGGTTATCTGGGCTTTCTATCCGAGAGCACACTTCCGGAGATTAGCGCTTCCATCCGCGATTTGGTAGCAGGCAAGTACAAGATTCTATCCCGCATGCTGATTACTTGTACGCTGAAACGAGGAGACCGGGTAATCCGGCAAGGACAGGCATTGAATGACGTGGTAGTGTATAAAGGTGAAAATCCCGGTTTGATAAATGCCCGCATCTTTGCCAAAGGACGCTATGTGTTCGATGCCCGTTGCGACGGAGTAGTGGTTTGCACTCCCACAGGTTCCACAGCCTATTCACTATCCGCTGGAGGACCCATTCTTGCACCTCAGATGAAGGCCATGGTTCTCAGTCCGCTCAATCCGCATTTACTCACGATTCGTCCCATGGTATTCCCCGCCGAGGAAAAACTGTGTCTCAAGATCTATAGACTCTCCCAAAACGCATGGCTTCAGATCGATGGCAGTAATGTCTGCCCGGTACAGGAACAGGATGAGTTACACATCACCGCTTCCCCCCACGAAGTTCGTTTTATCAAACTCTCCAAACGCACTTTTTACCGTATTCTGCGTAACAAGATGCACTTGGGAAAATAATGCTGAGCGAAATCTATATCAAGAACTACATACTCGTTCCTGAACTAAGGATGAAGTTCAATCCCGGTCTGAGCGTTATCACCGGAGAAACTGGAGCCGGGAAGTCGATCCTGGTAGGCTCCATCGGGATCATCCTGGGCGACAGCCCCGCAGGATTGGAAGCTTGGGACAAAGATCACGCCATCTACCTGGAGACATGCTTCAAGCAAGGTGATAACGACGAGCTTAATGCCCTCCTGCAAGAGATCAACAACGATCAGGAAGAAGAGCTCATCCTGGCAAGAGAGATCTCTCAGAATGGCAAGTCTGCCTACTACATAGGTGGACGCAGAGTCTCGGCAGCCGTAATGAAATCCATAAAGCCCCTGCTGCTGGATTTTCATCATCAGCGGGATCAACAGAAGATACTGCTCTCCTCCTATCAATTGGAGATAGTGGATCGCTTTGCCGGATGCGGGGACTTACGTGAGCGTTTTCGACGAGATTGGATAGCTCTGAAGCGGCTTCGGGCAGATTTGGATGCCATGCAAAAAGAGCAAGAAGAACAACGCCAGATGATCGAACTGTATCGCTATCAATTTGCGGAATTGGAGAGCGCAGCCATCAAACCGGGAGAAGATTTGTCCCTGCAAAAGGAATATGAATTACTCTCCCACTCCATGGATATCCTCAGCTTGGGCAACACCATGAATCAAGCTCTATTTGAAAGCGAAAACAGCATATTTGACCAGTTGGGACACTTTGCCTCACAGCTGGAGCAGTACAAGGGGCTGAACAACGCTCTTCAGAATGTAGTTCAGAACCTTACCGAAGCATTGGAAGCCCTGCGCTCCACCTCCTTTGAGCTTTCGGGTATTCTAGATAACCTCAATCCCGATCCCACCCGCATCAATGAGATCGAAGAACGTCTGAACCTGATCAACTCTCTTCTGCATAAGCACAGGGTAAAGAGTGTGGAAGATTTACTACAGCTATTTGAGCAACGCAAAGCCGAGATAGCTGCAGCGCAAAACATTGACAGTAGTATCATAGAAGCCCGTAAAAAGATGGATGAGAGCATCTTAGCCATCATCAAACAAGCAGACGAGTTAAGCCGAATCCGTAATGAAGCAGCACAAAGATTAAGCAGGGACTTGGAGCAAAGCATTCGCAATTTGGGCATGAATGATGCCCGCTTCAAGATTAAGATTGACAAAAAAAGAGAAATTGAAATAAACAAGCAAGATGCTTTACTTGCATATTCAGAAACAGGACAGGATAGCGTTGAATTTCTGTTCTCGGCAAATACCGGCAGCGAATTGAAGAATCTTGCTGCAGTTGCCAGTGGAGGAGAGATGAGCCGCATCCTATTGGGAATAAAGGAAGTATTGGTTAGCAAAGAGAGTGCAAGGCTTCTGATTCTGGACGAAATTGACGCTGGGATCGGAGGTAAGACAGCCGATAAAGTTGCCGCTTGCATTGCTCAGATAGCAAAAAAGCATCCTGTTCTTTGTGTTACTCATCTAGCACAGATAGCAGCCGTTGCAGACACTCATATCGCGGTTGTGAAAAGCGCAGAGTCCAGAACCAGCGTGAGCCTAAGCGTTCTAGACAGAGACGAGCGTATTGCCGAATTGGCCAGAATGCTTTCCGGCAGCGCTTCACCTCTTGCACTGAAGCACGCAGAGGAACTTATAAATAGACATAATAAAGAGGAATTAAGTGAGCAAAAGATCTAGAAGCAGAGCTAAAGGTATAGCAGTATTTGTGGTTTTTTTGGCACTGGTTGCCACCATTATCCAGTATGAAAAGAGCAATACCGGAAAGGTGAATATCGATTTTAAAACCAGCACCAATGAATACAGGGATCTGATGTTTATAAACAAAGCTCAGGTACAATTCAGCGCCAAAGATATCGCTGCAGCCCAGGAAGGAATAAACCGGATCATCAATGAAAAGGGAAAGCAACGTATCCGCAAACAAAACGAGAGCAACTTCGGGGCATACCTGTTTTCCGTTCCTCAAAATGAACTGGACGGGATTATCGCAGAATTGAAAACATTTGGTGTGATTAGCTCACAAACAGAGCAGATTGATACCTCTCTGGTAAATCTCGATTACGACACAGAAAGCGCACGCTTGGCCAGCTATGAAAATGAACTGACTGAACTCGACAAAGTCCGCTTTCCTTCAGAGCAGCAAAACCGCAGAAAAGAATCTTTACACCTGTTGATCCGGGAATCCGGTCAGAAGCTGGATAAGCTTCGTGAACAGGAGAATGTGTTGCTATACATCACACTAAGACCCCTCCAACGAAGTATCGGCTGGTTTGGTATGGTGAAGACTCTTGTTCTCATCTATCTCAAATGGCTCGGCATCTTTGCAATTGGCGTAGTTCTATTATTCTTTGGTTCAAAATTAGTAATGTATTTCCTTTCTGCCTTGGGAGTAAAGAACATCAATACCAGTGGATTGGGCGGCGGTTACACATATGGAGGCAACTATTCCAGTTATGGCCGTTACAATTCCCGCTACGGATCCGACTCCAGAAAGCGGAAAGTGAAGCGAATTTACAAGGATAAAAGCGCATCTTCAGAGAACAAGGACGATACAGAAAAATAAAAGTATAGCAGGAGATTATTATGGTTCTACTCGCCTGGCACATTTGGATGATCCTGGGGATTATCCTGATAATCATCGAAATCTTTGATCCTGCCTTCTTCTTTGTGTCCCTGGGTATCGGAGCTATAGTAACCGGCCTCTTTGCCTTGCTCCCCTTCGTTCAATCCAGCATCCTGCTGCAGATCATGCTCTTTGCCATATTCAGCTTCATCGCCTTTCTATTGATGCGCAAATTGGGCAAAAAGGTACTGGCTCATCCCGGGAAAGAAACCAACGTATATGCCTTGAAAGGCAAGTTCGGTCACATTGTAACGCCAATTCCTCCAGATGGAAAGGGATATGTGAAAGTGGGCGGTGAAGAATGGGTAGCAGTTACAGAAGGTCATCTACCCATAGACGCCGGAGAGAAAGTATTGATTACTGGTATCGACGGCAACAAGCTGATTGTCCAGAAACACGAATAACCACAATATGGAGCCCGGTTATGATCGGGCTCTTGCTTTAAACCAGGAGATGTTCATATGAAAAAAAAGCCGGTTTTATTGGTATTATGCCTTTTGGCCATTACCTTTCTCGCTTCATGCGGCAACAAAGAGAAGCCCGTATTGCGCATCGGCATGAATGCGGAATTCCCTCCTTTCGCTTCCATTGTGGACAGCACTTTTGTGGGAGTTGACGTGGATATCAGCCACAAAATCGCTGAAAAACTTGACCTACCCTACGAGATTGTCAACATGGAGTTTGGTACCTTGATCAATGCCCTGCAAGCTGATAAGGTGGATATAATCATCTCCGCTATGTCCATCACACCAGACAGAGCTCGCATACTGGAGTTCAGTGAACCATACTACAGGGCAACCCAAGTCTTGATCGCCGGTGAGAAGAGCCCGCAGATGCCGGATAGCGAAGAGCAATTGAAGAACTACAGGATCGGTGTTTTACATAGCAGCACAGCTCATAAATACATCAATGAGACTTTTGTGGACAAGGATATGATGCCCCATGACGCCTTATTACTGTATTCCACCAATGTTGAAGCGATCAACGACCTAATCGCGGGAAACATAGACTTTATGGTAAATGATAGCAGCGCAGCATACGGCTTCTCACAAAGCTACCCCGTATCTATGGGACTGCACCTCAATACAGTGGAAGAATATGCCATCGCAATGCCCCGTGATGGTCAATACAACGAAAAGATAAAGAAAGCCTTGCGAGAGCTTATCGATAGCGGAGAAGTGACCTCGATTATCTCTAATTACTTCTTCTAGTTTACAAAGTAAAAAACAGCAAAGCCGCTATAACTTTGCTGTTTTTATATCTCTAGCTTATTAAACTATTCGCTTATTGGCTCCACGCTTACGAACTTTTTACCAGCTTGCTTGGTTTCGAATTTCACGTGTCCGTCGATAAGGCTGAATATGGTAAAATCTCTGCCGAGTCCCACATTGGCTCCGGGATGAATCTTGGTGCCTTTCTGGCGCACAATGATATTGCCAGCGCTTACATATTCACTGCCGTATTTCTTCACTCCACGGTATTTGGGATTGCTGTTCCTACCGTTACGACTGCTTCCAACACCTTTCTTATGTGCCATATATGTATCCTTCCTTAAGCCCGAATCTCGGTAACTTTAATGTCGGTGAATTGCTCACGGTAACCCTTTTTTACACGATAGCCCTTACGGCGTTTGTGATGGTAAATTACCTTTTTCTTGCCTTTACCGTGGTCAATAACTTCTGCTACGATCGCGGCGCCTTCGACTACGGGAGTGCCGACAACTACTTCTTCGTCTTTACGAACCAGAAGTACGCGGTCAAATTCAAGAGTCTGACCGGGCTCTGCCGTATTCAGCAAGGGAACGCGTAGTACTGCGTTTTTTTCAGCCCTGAACTGAAATCCTTTAATGTCAACGATGGCGTACATCATATCTCCTTGTAAATTGTCTATGAAAGCTCATGTTTTTTAGTACCCAATATCTGTCAAGCAGAAAGCGCTGAGCTTTCCATAAGTCCCTACAATAAGCTCACTTAAGCTATACGATAAAAGCAATATCAGGTAATTGCACTATACATCCAGACATTCGGGCTGATAATGAATACAGCGATTTTTACCCGCCTGCTTGGCCGCATACATAGCTTGGTCTGCTTCCTGGACGATAGTTTCCCCAGTATCTATGCCCATGTGGTAGGAGAGTCCTATACTAACGGTAAAACTAAAGTCTCCATCGGGAACCGGTATCCGGATCTTTGCCACTTGCTCCCTTACCCTCTCGATTACTATCATTGCTCCTTTGCACGTGGTTTCAGGAAAGACAAAGAGAAACTCCTCGCCACCCCAGCGCCCCACATAATCGGTGGTGCGAATCTGTTCCTTCAAAACTTTGGCCAGTTCTATCAAAGCTACATCGCCAACATCATGCCCATATTGATCGTTAATTTTTTTGAAGTTATCCACATCTGCCATAGCTACTGCCAATCCGCGTTTACTACGAGATGAACGCTGAATTTCTTTATCCAAGATTTCAGTCAGAACTCTGCGATTGAGCAGTTGTGTAAGGCTATCATGCCTGGCAAGTCTACGTAGTTCTTCCATGGCCTGTTGTAGTTCTTGGTTCGACAAGCTCAGTTTGCTATTCAAATCCCTCAGGTCTGCTTCTGCTTGCTTTTGTGGATCGATGTCCACAAAAATCCCCACCAATCCTGCTGCTTGTCCTTCCCTATCTGTAACCCTGGAGACATGCAAATCTGCCCAGAAGTAAGTACCGTCCTTCTTTACATATCGCCTACTCAGGCGGATTCCGGGGAGCTCACCGGATATCAAACGATCATAGTTCGCTTTGCTGGACTGTCTGTCTTCCGGAGGAGTCACATCGTTCACATGCAATCTTTTAGCTTCCTCTGCAGTATAGCCCATCATGCTGCACCAGGCTGGGTTTACCATCACATACTTCCCTTCCGTATCGGTAAGCCCTATTGCTACTACGGCAGAATCGAAAATCGTTAAGTAAAGATCTTCCAGCTTCCAGTTTATCATGATTGCTCCTTTCTCCGAGGTGTATCAAGCATAAGGGGGAACCCATGGCCCATTATGCCGGGTTCCCCTGATTGCACTATTATCTTAGTTTTGTGCTTCGTTTACCGGGATATAGACACGTTGTGCCAGATCACGATCTATCATCATGATGCCATGTACATTATCTCCTACCATTTTTAGCATGTTTACTATTTTGTCCACCGAAGCTTCTTCTTCCACCTGCTCGTCGATATACCACTGCAGAAAGCTTCGAGTAGCGTGATCGTTGTCTTTAATCGCCAAATCCATCAGCTCATTGATGCTTTTGGAGATGAATTTCTCGTGCTCCAAAGCCATCTGAAATGCCTTAAGAGGGTTATCAAATTCATGAGTCGGCTCTGCGATTGCTTTCAGCTTCACTCTTCCGCCACGTTCTACCAGATAGTTGAAGAACTTCATGGCATGAAAGCGTTCTTCTTTGCCCTGAGCGTCCATCCAATTTGCCATGCCGTCCAGATTTTGGTCTGCAAACCATGCTTGCATAGAGATATACAAGTATTCCGAATATAGCTCACGGTTAATTTGTTCATTTATGGCATTTACCATTTTGTTGCTAATCATTGTTCCTCCAGTTTTGTTTTTATGCTTTGTTCCAATTTATGCTTTATACTTTCCAAGTCCTCTTTAGATGGGATGTACTGATGTTTGATAGGTTCCAGCATCTCAAACCCGCATTCCTTGGGATCACCCAGTAGTTGATGCAGGATGGGTATGCTTTGGCCGCCCCAACCGTAAGAACCAAAGGCAAGGCCGATGCGATCTTTGGGCGAAAGTCCTTTCAGATAATACAGGAATGCCGCCACTGTGGGCAGGATGGATGAATTCAATGTGGGTGAACCCACTGCGATGAATTTGGCATCGATGACATCAGTCATGATATCCGAAATATGGTTATGTTGCAAAGAGAGCAGTTTGGCTTTTATGCCCAGGTTTTCGAAGCTCTCGTGAATCGCCTCTGCCATCATCTGAGTAGATTTCCACATACTGTCGTAGATCACCAACCCGCGATGCTTATCGGACACATTATAAGCCCAATCCTTGTAGCCTGAAACAATCTGCTCGATATTCTCCTCCGTCCAGATCACACCATGACTGGGGCAGATCATCTTTATCTTCAGTGGCGCTGCCAGATCCAATACCTTTTGTACCTGTTTGGAATACGGCAGCACGATATTGGCATAATACTTCTTGGCTTCTTCCATCACTATGCCTATGGGTAGTTCGTTTGCGAACCTTTCGGATGAAGCTATGTGCTGTCCAAATGCATCATTTGAAAACAGGATTTCTTCCTCGGGACAGTATGTTACCTGATTATCCGGCCAATGTACCATCGGTGTAGTAATAAAGCTAAGCGTGCGCTTCCCGATGCTGATGCTGTCTCCAGTCTTTATCTCGCAAAAATTCCAATCCTGCTTGTAGTGAAGCTTTAGCCCCTTGATGCCGTTTGCATTGGTATAGATCTTGGCGTTGGGAATCAATTTTTGGAGCATGGGCAGACCGCTGGAATGATCCATCTCCACATGGTTTTGGATTACCACATCGATCTTGGCGGGATCTACCACATCCTTGATGCGGGCGATCATCTCATCGTATAGATAGTACTTTACATTGTCTATCAAAGTGATCTTTTCATCCATGATCAGGTATGCATTGTAGGTAGAACCCCTCTGAGTAAGGTATCCGTGAAAACTCCTCAGATCCCAATCCACTCCGCCTACCCAATAGATACTTTCCTGCAGTTTTATCGCTTTCATCCGTACTCTCCCGTAATAATAATGTTAACTGTTGGCAAACACAATATCTGATCCCCAAAATCTGGGGCAATACCTATATTATAGTGTGGATGAACTCAAAATCAAACGGTAATTTTCGCTTGAAGAAGATATCATACATCTGCCATCTGTACGATCATCCCGGAGCTTTTTTAGCTCATAATAATATTGTTACATCTCATCATAGAACTTCCTAACGCCACGATCTATTAACAATCTGAAGCACCCAAAAAAAGATAATCCTTGACCATTCTTACTACTCGTGCAGGCATATACCTAAATAATCTAAAGCAAGGAGTTCATAACACATGGCCAGCACCGCAGAAACAATGGAATACATTCTGGAGCGCCTTCAGGCACTACCCGGCGTGTACAGCCGCAAGATGTTTGGGGAATATGCTTTTTATTATATGGACAAAGTGATCGCCATGCTTTGTGACGATCAGTTGTTCGTAAAACCCACAATTGCCGGCAAGGCTTACCTTGGCAATCCGGAATACGCTCCGCCCTACTCCGGAGCAAAGGACTATTTCCTGATCCCCGAAGATATGTGGGATGACTCCATCTCCCTTTGCGAGCTGTTCCGTATATCCGAACCCGAGATCAAAAAGCCCGCCAGGAAAAAGCCAAAATCCACATAGAAGCAGAAGATACTACCTGCCGGTTTTATGGAATAACTATTTCTGGCACACGGGGCAGTAGAAGCTGGAGCGCCCTCCCAGTCGTATGTTTTCCAGCCTGTGTCCTTTGGGGCATTCCTTCTTTTGATACACTTGCAGATAGTTCTGAAATTCCCCCGTCTTATCATCAATCCGCCGATAATCCGAAATGCTGGTTCCTCCCACTTTCAGTGCCTCTTCCAAGACCGCCTTCCCGTGTTTGACCACCAGCTTCAGCTCCTTCTTTGTGATGGACTTCCCGGAGCGTTGGGGTCTCACCCTGGCCATATACAATAGCTCGCATACATAGATGTTTCCCAGACCCGCGACTAGTCGCTGATCCAGGAGCAGGTTTTTGATGGGTGCATTGCGCTCTGCCAGCATCATTTGCAGATAATCTGCACTAAAATCGTCAGATAGTGGTTCTACTCCCAGTTCGGGCATAAAGTATCTTAAATTTGTGCTTTTGATCAGGCTTATCTTGCCAAAGGTCCGCGGATCGATGAAGCGTATAACATCCCCGCCCTGAAGCAGTATGCGCGCCCGTTCGTGCTTGTGTGGCTGATGGGCGTTAGTATCGTACACCAGTTTTCCTGTCATCCGCAGATGCACAATCGCCGTAGTACCGTTATCCAGATTTAGCAACATATACTTACCTCTACGGATCGCGGAACTTAGAATTGCAGGGAAAGGATCGGCTCCCAGATCCGGATCCAGAATTACTGTACCCGGATAGTAGCATTCCAAGCCTGTGATTGTACGATCCTTCAATACAGATATCAGTCCGTCCAAAACGGTTTGTACTTCTGGCAATTCCGGCATCATGCACCTTCCATAATCTTACAGAGACTCTTTGATCTTTGCCACTATCATATGTTCCGGAGCTGCACCTTCCTGAAACCATTTCTCATTGATCAAAGTGCGGGGGACACCTTGAACATTGTATTTCTGAGCCAAGTGTGGAAATTCCGATATCTCCACCATATCCGCCTTTACCTTGTCACTGTAAAATGCCATCTGATGCGCCAGGATAACTGCTTTGGGACAATAGGGACATGTGGGCGTTACAAATACCTGCATGTGTACAGGCTTGGCCAGATTGTCCAAAAAGCTCCGTGTATCGTTGTTTAGCTTTGTAATACCAGTGGATACCATCAGGATCGCCGAGAGCAGCGATGAAAATTCATATCCCGCCGGGATGCCATAAAACCTGATCCCGTAATCCTTTTCTCCCATCACTGCGATCGCAGGGATCTTGTCCACATCGTACTTCTCTACCGCTTCTTTGTCGCTTTCAAACTGATGCACTTCAAGATTCAATAAGGGATTGGCAGAGCAAAGCTCTTCCAGTAATTGATGCGTCTCCTGGCAGTGTGCGCACTCAAAGGCTTGAGTAAAAAGCACCAAGCGCACTTCATTCTTCATATTTTGCAAAGCTTTCTTCACTTCGTCTATTACTTTATCATTGAGAATCGGCATTATATCCTCCTGTGGATTTATTAAATTACGATTAACAATATAATGAACCTTCGCCACATGGCAAATCTTTCCTGTATGCTCCATATATAGTTAGCACTATTGGTGCTTATGCCACCTGTTTTCAGAGATATGGGGATAAAAATGGAGGATTCCGCAGCTCCGAACTATAGCGGAGGATTCCGCTCCTCCGAGAATGAAAGAGACGTTGCATCGAAATGCTACAATACGGTATGGGTGCAGATTTCACTGACACTTAAATAGTTGAATCTGCGTGATCTGCGTTATATGCGTTCGATCACTCCAATATGCATCAAGCAGTGCCGAAGCCGATATAAAGCCGTTATCATGCAGTGTTCACTCGATGATCACCCGATGATATCTGCTTCATATCAAGACGAAGGAAAGACTATAATGAGGATTGCAGACTTCCGGATTTTGTGTCGCCCATGAAGGGCTCCGATGGTGGTTATATCACCCATTTCGAGGGGCTTTGCTATCGCTACGCACCCTCGCTGTGATCTGTCTCGCCCCTGACGGGGCTTGATCGCCGTCTCGCCATCAGCAGAGAGTAAAGCGAGTATTCAACTGCAGCACCGATCAACCACGAATGTTTAGTGGGGCTTCCGGGGTCCTCGCGCAAATGCGAAGTTTTCGTGGGGCGCTTCAACAGTGAAGCGAAGCGGAACATTCAGCGAAAAAGACATGCCGAGGCACGTGGACTAGCGTAGCTTTCCGTTCCTCCGGAAGCGTGCATCGGAATGATGCGATACGGTATAGATAACTCTTTACAAACAGTGTAAAACGCTTATATTGTATAGAAAACAGCACATCACCCAAAGAAAAAGGTTGACTAAGCCTTTGGAGGCAAAATTGTGTCCTTATAAGAGCATATTTATAGAAGTGACATCTCATGCCAGGTCGCTTGCAGGCACGCGAACCATGTATTCGCGATTGATTTTTATTCTTTTCTTTACCATCCTGATAGTCAACATCTCTGCTGAAGTACAGACAGAGGATTATCTTATGGTAAAGAATTGGGATTTGCCTGAGGATGCAGTTTTGCTTTCGGAATTGCATACCCAGGACAATCTCTTGTACCAGAATGATGTACCCTTTTCAGGCTGGACTTATGAACTGTATCCCGAAGGCAGTCTGCAAAGGGCCGTGGAATACAAAACCGGCTTGCAGAACGGATTGAACCTGTTGTGGTATCCGGACGGTAGCCCGCAAATGAGTGCGAACTATCGCAATGGAGTATTACATGGCCGTTTTGTAGGTTGGTATCTAAACGGCAAAGTGATTTATGACATGTTTATAAACAGAGGAACATATGCCTCAGACAACCTGGAGAGCAGAGATAATCTCCGGCAGGAAGAGGTGGAAATATATGAAAGAGAAGGTAATACCGATGACAGCACCGGCGAATAAGACTAATAGCGCACAAAGCTTTGCTCTTATGAAACAGAAGCATCAGAAGATCACGATGATCACTGCCTACAATTTTGCCGAAGGCCGTGTAGTTGCAGCTACCGATATCGACGTGATCCTGGTAGGCGATTCCCTGGGGATGGTGGTATTGGGTTATGACAGCACTCTGAAAGTGACGATGGAGGACATGATCTCGCATAGTGCGGCGGTTCGCAGAGGAGCGCCGGATAAATATATCATCGTGGATATGCCATACATGAGCTATCATCTGGATTCCCGTGAGACCCGGTTAAACGCATCCCGTTTGGTGCGTGACGGTGAAGCCAATGCAGTGAAGCTGGAAGGCGGATATACATCGCGTCTGAATGCCATCAGGGAAATCGTGGACATGGAAATCCCCGTATGTGCCCACATCGGACTCACTCCCCAATCCGTGCTGAAATTTGGTGGATTCAAGGTTCAGGGCAAGAGCGAAAGGGCTCACGAAGAGATCTTCAGGCAAGCTAAAGCCGTGGAAGAAGCAGGAGCCTTTATGCTGGTACTGGAGGGAATCCCCGAGCTTTTGGGCAAAGAGATCAGCGAATCACTGCATATCCCCACCATCGGCATTGGAGCAGGAAGATATTGTGACGGCCAGGTCTTGGTCTATCACGACATGCTGGGTTACAGCACAATGCAGGCGAAATTTGTAAGACAATATGCAAACTTGAATAAAAGCATTCCCGAAGCCATTATGGACTACAGCCGGGAAGTGCGGGAAGGGCTATTCCCCGCCCGCGAACACAGCTACTATCCCATAGATTAAGTGTGAGGAAAACGACATGGCAAACGAAAGAACAGAAAATATGAGTCCCGACGAGAAATTTACAGCAATCGCGAATCTTAAAGAGAAATTGGAAGACAACTTTGTAGCTCTGGGCGAGCTATTGAGTGAGATAAAGCGCAGCAAACTATATCGCTTCAAGGGTTATGACAGCTTCAAGGACTTTGTGGAAGCGGAATATCAGCTTTCCGGGTCTCTGGCGGGAAAATTGGCCTCAACCTTCGACCTCTATGTGGAAGAGATGGATGTGGACGAGGTAAGCGTGAAAGAGATAGGTTTTGAGCGCTTGCAACTGATCAAACCAATGGTACAAAAAGCTAATTGGGACGAGCGGGAACTCTGGATGCAGAAGGCTGTAGAGACACCTACAAATGAGCTTCGCAGCGAGATTAAAGAGCTGAAGAAGAAAGATAAAGAGGACGACTCGGACCTCAAAAAAGTGTTTATAGATCAATATCTGGAGAAGATGACAACATGGTTCAATTGCTCTAAAAGTGAGCTGAATTTCAAGCTCGCTCTTTACTTTCAGGAGAGTGACCTGGAAGCCGTAAAGAAATTGGTGAAAGAGCGCCAACGCGCTTTTGAACAGGAAATCCAAACGAACAAGGAGTAAGCTGCATGAAATTGATGAAAATACTCTGGGTCGATGATGAGATCGATCTTTTGAAACCATTCGTGCTCTTTTTGGAAGAGCGGAATTATACAGTAGATACCTGCAACAACGGGGCAGACGCCATCGAGCAAGTAGTGGAAAACAAATATGACCTCGTGATATTGGATGAGATGATGCCCGGTCTGGACGGTCTGGCTACGCTGCAGGAGATAAAACGCATCAACAATGCTCTGCCCATCGTGATGGTAACCAAGAGCGAGGAAGAGGGTTTGATGAACAAAGCCATCGCCTCGCAGATCTCGGATTATCTGATCAAGCCCATCAATCCCTCTCAGATCATCATGGCAATAAAGAAGATATTCCAAGCCGATGAAATAAGGGCAAATGAGATAGGTCAGCAATACTCGCAATATATGGCAAAGCTGAATCAGCGTCTGTTCTCCAATCCCGATTGGAATGAATGGGGCGAGATATATCGCGAGATGGCACAGTGGGAATTGCGTATTGATGAGGTGAACGATGATGGACTGCGTCAGACCCACTTTCTGGAAAAGCGTAATTGCAATTCTGAATTCACCAGTTATGTAGAACGCAACTACAAAGACTGGCTAAGGACTGATGAGCGTCCCAACCTTAGTTTTGACCTTATATCGCAGTATGTGGCACCTCACTTTGAGTCCAATGTGCCGATCTACTTTATAATCATCGACTGCATGCGCCTGGATCAGTATATGGCGATTCAGCCTTATGTTCAGGAGCTTTTTGAGGAAGAGCTGGATCTGTATTTCTCAATCTTGCCCACTGCTACGCCATACTCCCGAAACTCCATCTTCAGCGGACTCCTTCCCATCGATATTGCCAAGCGCTTCCCAGAATACTGGGTAAACTCGTCGGAGATGGACAACAGCCGCAATCGCAATGAACATCAACTGCTGAACGAGCATATCACAGAACTGGGTTATCAGATGGATCCCAGCTCCAAATATGTGAAGATATTCAACATGGATGAAGGTAATTTCGTGTTGCGCAAGATTGAAACCTGGAGCAAAGAGAACCTGATAGTTCTGGTTTACAACTTCCTGGATCTCTTGGCGCATCACCGTTCCCGCGACCAAATCCTGCAGGAAGCCATACCTCATGAAGAAGGCCTCAGAGCTTTCACCAAACACTGGTTCCTGCATTCATCGCTATATGAAGCCTTGAAACTGATCGCCAAACAAGACGCCATCGTAATCATCTCCACAGATCACGGTTCCATCAAAGTGAATCGCGCCACCCAGGTGATAGGCGATAAAGATACTTCAGTAACCGTTCGTTACAAAGAAGGTAAGAACCTCACTGCTAATGATCGGCACGCTCTCTTTGTGAAGAAACCTGCCGATTATGGCTTGCCTTCAAAGAGCATTGTGGACAACTTTATCTTTGCCAAGGATGATTACTATTTCGTGTATCCCAATAGCTATCACCAGTATCAACGCCAATACAACGGTACTTTCCAGCATGGTGGTGTCTCTATGGAAGAGATGATCCTGCCCATCGTGACCTGCCGCAGTAAAAAGAAAAGATAGGAGGGAATATGTATCTCTCAAATTTCTTGGATACAAGGACAATTCTGCATGAGAGTCAGATTCTTTCCAGAGAACAGATATATCGCATGCTGGTAGAACGTATATCCAAGTACAACCAACTACCTGTCTGCGGTGATAAATTAATCGAGCTGATTATGAAGCGGGACGAACAGAGTAGCACTGCTTATCCCACAGGAATCGCCATCCCCCACATCCGGATGGATGGTTTTCATGACACCGTGATTGGCATGGCTTTTCTGCAGAATCCGCTAATTTATGAGGAAACAAAGGTACATTGGGTCTGCCTCATCATCTCGGATAAAAGCTCGTCTAACCTGTATCTGAACATCGTGGCAAACCTCTTGAATATCTCCAAAGACACTCAGAAAATGGATAACCTGATGAATGCTCATGATGCTGCACAGGTGCTTCATTTCTTCAAAGACCCCGAGATTGTTTTGAAAAAAGAGGTTACACTATCCGATATCATGGTTACAGATATGGTAACAGTACACCCAAAAGCTCTATTGAGCGAATTGAGCGACGCTCTGTGCAGCCGTAACCTATCCTACGTTCCCGTAGTAGATGAAAACAATATCTATATTGGGGAAGTCAGCATATTGAACCTCCTTAAGGTAGGTGTACCGAATTATCTGATGATGCTGGACGATGTAAGCTTCCTGAGGTCATACGAGCCCCTGGAAAAGTTGTTTGAACAGGAAGACATCCTATGCGTTAAAGATGTGATGATACCGGATGGTCGGCATCTCAGCCCAGATACCTCCATCCCCGAAGCAGTATTTGAGATGATTCACAATAAAAAACGCTTCTATTCTGTTGTAGATGAAGAGGGCAAGCTGCAGGGGGTGGTAACTGCCATGGACATCTTTAGAAAAGTAATCAAGGCCTAAAACAAAATGACTCTAATGCTTATCGCTCTAGCCATTTTCGCCATCACATACGTCTTGATTATCACAGAATGGATCAACAAGATGCTGGCCGCACTGATGGGCGGTTTTGCAATAATACTTACTGGTATCGTGCATCAGGAGATTGCCTTTGCCGCCATCGACTGGAACGTTATCTTCTTCCTGATTGGGATGATGCTGGTGATATCTGTGATGCGCCAGACGGGACTCTTTATGTATATGGCCATCCGCATCGCCAAGATAGCAAAAGGCAGACCACTGTCCATCCTGATTCTGATGTATCTGCTTACTACCTTCATCTCTGCTTTCATGGGTAGCGTAACCACCATCATGATCCTGGTACCAATCGTGCTTTTGATCGCCAGTGAACTGAAAATAAGCCCCATTCCCTTCATTATTACCATGGTGATTGGGTCAAATGCCGGTGGCGCTGCCACAATGATCGGAGACCCGCCCAACATCCTGATCGGCTCTGCTACGGACTACAACTTCATGGATTTTCTGCTCAATCTCACACCACCGGTTCTTATAATCACAATATTCTCCGTGGGATTGATCTGGCTACTGTATCGCAAAGGCATGCAAGTTACCAATGAAGACCGCGCCAAACTATTGAGTTACAACGAAAAGAACCTGATTAAGAGTAAGCCCCTGCTGCGGATTAGCCTGATCGTGCTTGTCCTGATGCTTACAGCTTTTGCCCTGCAAGGAGTATTACATATTGAGACCGCCACCATTGCCATGAGCGCAGGACTCTTTTTACTGGTGATTTCTGACCGCAAGAAGGTAGAACACATCCTTTCCGACGATGTGGATTGGGTAACCATCTTCTTCTTTATGGGACTGTTTATGATCGTGGAATCTTTGGTGGAGACTGGCTTTATCAATATGATAGCGGAAGGAGTGATGATGATCAGCAAAGGAGAACCCCGCTCCACATCGATGCTGATTCTGTGGATCTCCGGGGTCTTCAGTGCGTTTATCGACAACGTACCGTTTGTGGCAGCCATGATCCCGGTGCTGGAACGTTTGGGCATCCTGATAGGAAAACCCGAAGTGATGCATCCCATCTGGTGGTCTTTGGCACTGGGCACTTGCCTGGGGGGAAACGGTACACTCATCGGTGCTTCAGCGAACATCGTGGCGGCGGGCATTGCCAATCGCAACGGCTTTCACATCAGCTTCAAAGAATTCACCAAAATCGGAGTTATCTTTACTTCAAGCTCCATAATCCTGAGTACCTTATACATACTGCTGAGGTATTATTAACAGCTGAATCTGACCGCAGGATCGGTCTGAGCCACAGCCTTATATCCTGCTAACTGGCATAGCCTTCAAAAAAAGCTTGCCAAAAGTAGCATAATTTGTTTTTAGGTTATTATATAATCCATATGAGGACGGATATCAAATGAAACGGCTTGCAATATGCATTCTGGCATTATTTACGCTATTTGGATGCGTGCATTATGAAGAAGAGCTCTGGCTGCATCGAGACGGCTCAGGCAAGGCAAAGCTATGCTTGATCAACCGCTCACCCTATGAGAACACGGAAGAGATTTTGCGCAAGGCAGATCTTCCGGGCATCAGCCTTGTAAGCTACGATGTAAGTCGTCAGGGTCAGAACGTGATATATGATATTGTCTTCAAATTCCAAGACATAGAATCCTTCAACAATGTAAATGACCAGTTGGGCGCTGCAGATTTTTGGGGCAAGATTACTCTAAACAAAGAGCCGGGGCGGCGCATCACTTTCAAGCGCAGAATTGCTCTGGGCAGCCAGGATAATGATGATGAATTGGAAAGCTTCTTCACCCAGATGTCGGGAGAAGGGCTTACCTGGACTTATAAACTGAACGTTCCCTGGGAGATAGTGGATACCAATGCCCTGCCGGAAAACGTGGATGTGAAAGGCAAAAGCATCTTGTGGAAATACGATACTGCTCAGATGTGGAATTCTCACGAGTTTATGACTGCGGAGTTTCGTAAGGAACTGCCGTGGTTCGTTTTTGTGATTGGCTTTATAGGGCTTTTCCTGATTGTGTTTGTGATCTTTTGGCTATTCAAAATCAGCCGTAAATCACATCTGTTGGAGCGTCTGAAACACCAATCCTAATGCGCTTCAAACCAGTTTTTGCCCACTCCGGTGTCAACCGCCAGCCTTACGATCTTACGATAATCTGAAGGCATAGCGTCCTCCATCTCTTTCTGTACCAAGCTGATAGCCTCTTCCACATAGTCTTTGCGCACCTCAAAGACCAGCTCATCGTGAACCTGCATAATCATCTTTATGCGCTCATCATCCCGTATTGTAGCATGGATACTTAGCATCGCTCGTTTGATGATATCGGCGGCGCTTCCCTGGATGGGCATATTTACCGCCACCCGTTCTGCTTCGCTTCGGATACCCTGGTTTTTACTGTAGATTCCAGGGAGAGCCAACACTCTGCCAAAGAGCGTACGCACTTGTCCTTCGGCCTTGGCTTGAGCAATGCAAGCCGCCCGGTACTCCCGTATTGAAGGAAATTGGGCAAAATATCTCTCTATCATTGCTTTTGCCTCGGCCGCGCTGATGCTGAGTTCACTGGCCAGCTTCCTCTGTCCCATACCGTACAAGAGGCCAAAATTGATGGTTTTTGCTGCCCGGCGCTGCTCGGAACTCACCGCATCTACGGATATTCCGCCTATCTGTGCAGCGGTCTGGCGATGGATATCTACATTGTCCCTGAAAGCCTGTAACAGCATTTGGTCTCCGGACATCAATGCCAAAAGGCGAAGCTCTATCTGAGAGTAATCCGCCGCCAGGATCACGCTGGAATCGTCCCCTGCAACAAAGGCTTTGCGTATCTCTCTACCGATCTTGGTCCTTACCGGGATGTTCTGCAGATTAGGGTTGGTGGAAGACAATCTCCCGGTGGAGGCCACGCACTGATTGAAGGAGGAATGAATGCGGCCGGAATTGGGATTCACCAGCTTTGGCAACGTACTTACATAGGTGCTTTCCAACTTCACCAGCTGCCTGTATTCGATGATCTTGCCTGCGATCTCATATTCTTCCGAGAGTGCTTCCAATACGCTGTTGTCGGTAGAATATCCGCTTTTGGTCTTCTTCTTTGCAGGCAGCCCCAAATCTTCAAACAAGAGTTTTGCCAACTGTTGCGTGCTATTCAGGTTAAATTCGTAACCCGCTGCTTCATAAAGCTCCTCGCTGAGGCTCTTGATCTGCTCATTCAGATGGTGCGAGATGTCTGCCAGGATCCTCTCATCGATGCTTACACCATTATCTTCCATCTTCATCAGTACGGGCAAGAGCGGTATATCCATCTGATAAAACACATCGCGGGCAGGGCTTTTTGCAATGCGATCCTTATAGATTTCATACAGCCGAAAAGCCGCCCAAGCATCTTCCGCAGAATAAAAACATGCATCATGTTGAGACACAAGATCAAAGCTGATCTGCTTTTTGCCACTACCAATCAAAGCCGAGATCGGCAACATGGTATAATTCAGTTCCTGTTTCGCACATTCATCCAAAGAAAAGCTGAAACTACCGGCATCTAGGATGTATGCGGCAATCATGGTATCGAAGTATTTCATGGGTATTTGCCAGCCATATCGCGTCAGCACCATGAAGTCATACTTGAGATTGTGTCCTATTATCTCTTTGCCTTTCAGCGCTTTGTGCAGTGCTTCCAAGCTCTCCTTCAAGGGTAGATTATCCTCCATCTGATGTCCCAGAGGCAGGTAATATGCCCGCTCCGGCCGCGTACAAAGCGAAATCCCCACCAGATTCGCCTCCCTGGCATCCAGAGAATCCGTCTCCGTATCCAGGCTGACTACTGCGACTCCGGAGATCTCTTTTAGCACACTGTCCAGATCGTTCACAGTTACTAATTGCACTTCGAAGGGAGCTTTGGAACCTGCCTCAATCTCAGGAGCAAGCGAATCCGGAACCGGGTTGGTAAAGATGTCGGCCTGCTCTTCTTTGATGCTTTGTACAGGTTCATTGGCATGGATGCGCGCTTCTATCTTCTTCTGTAAACTGCTAATCTCGTAGCGTTTCAATAGCGGCAAGGATTCGGAAAGCCGGGCAGCATCAAAAGAGAGTTCTTCCGCCCGAGGTATTTCCAACTTGGCATCCCGTACTATCCGTGCCAAATGCTGCGAGAGGTAGGCATTGTCTTTGTTCTCTTCCAATTTCTGGCGATACTTCGGCTCTACCTTGTCCAAATCCGCATAGATCGCATCCAGACTCTCATGCTGCTGCAAAAGCTTAGTGGCAGCCACAGGTCCTATGCCTCGTACCCCCGGGATGTTGTCAGAGCTATCCCCTACCAGGGCCAAATAATCCACAAATTGATCCGGTCGTACGCCATATTTTTCGAGCACCGCTGCTGCATCCATTATGTGGTCTTTCATGGGATCATACATCACCCCCGCTTCATCCACCAATTGGCAATAATCCTTGTCGCTGGTTACGTACACAATGTCAAATCGATCCCGAAAATGCGTTCCAAGAGTGCCCAAAGCATCATCTGCCTCATAGCCGTCTGCTCCGATCTGCGGCACTTTGATGAGGCGGAAGAACTCAATTACCGGCTCTATCTGACTCTGCAGATCATCCGGCATCGGGGGGCGGTTTGCCTTGTAATCTTTGTAGTCCTGATGTCGAAAAGTAGCTGCTTTACGGTCAAACGCTATTGCCACATAGGCGGCATCCATCTTGTCCACAAGGGTGATGAAGGAATTCAATACACCAAAGATGGCAGAGGTGTTCTCCTGTTTGCTGTTTATCAGCGGATTGCGGATGAAAGCAAAGTAGGCGCGATACAATAGCGCCGTACCGTCGATAAGATACAGTTTATCTTTCATTTTGTCCCACCATCTTTTTGTTACTCAGTGCTTTGCCATGGGCAGTTATGCTCTGCTCAAGGCTGAATATCCTTCAGCTTTTGTAAAGGAAAATCTTCCCTACGCACCAAAAAGACGCTAGTATAGTATGCTGATCTTCAGATGATAAAGTTATGTCGAAGCTGATATAATCGAGTTCTTGTCGAGTGAACACTAGATGATAACGGTTTTATCTTGATCAACAAAGGAGAGTCCAAGGAGGGAGGAAAGCACTTTAAGAGGAGATCGGAATGGAGGGACTAACTATTCCTTGCTGCGCGGATGCCCCTTTTCATAGGCTTCTTTGATCTCTTCCAGAGTAAGGTGAGTGTAGATCTCGGTGGTGGAGAGTTTGGAATGCCCCAGCATTTCCTGAATGACACGCAATTCTGCACCTCTGGAGAGTAAATGAGTGGCAAAGGAGTGCCGGATAGTGTGCGGAGAGTAGCCCTTATCCCGTGCGATAAGATCCAGGTAGCGGGAGAGAATTCTGTTCAGTTGCGTCCGGTCAAAATCCTTGCCGGATTTGGTGAGAAAAACGCGGTTGGAGCTGTATTCATAAACCAGCATATTTCTCTTTTCCAGATACTGTTTCAAAGCGTCAAAGGCCTTTGATCCCACGGGAATCATTCTTTGTTTTTTGCCCTTGCCCATTACCCGGATTATCCGGCGGCGAAAGTCGATATCCTCCAGGCTGAGATTTGCCAATTCCATCAAACGCAGGCCGCAGCTGTAGAGCAGCTCCAGCATTGCCAGGTTTCTGATACCGAAGATGTCTGAAGTATCTGGTATTTTTAGGAGCAGTTCCATCTCTTCTTCGCTGAAGACCTTTGCCAGGGGAATCTCAAACTTCGGCCTACGAATCCCGCGCATCGGGTTATCGCTTCTAAGTCCCCGGTATTTCAGAAATTTGAACCATGAGTTCAAGGAGGCAAGTTTGCGAGCTAGGCTGCGGTTGCAATCCGGCAAACCGGAAAGCCACTGCAGGAAGGCGCGGATGTGGAGCTTTTGAATATCGGCTGGATTTTGCAGTTGAAAGGACTCCAGCAAGAAGCTGGCAAACTGTTCCAAATCGCTCTGATAGGCATCCAGAGTATGCTGACTTTTACCCTCCAATTTCAGGTATTGCCTGTGTTTTTCAATCCACTCTTTCATGCAAAAAAACTCCTTATCTACTGCTATGCACATTTTTTGCTTGCCTTAATCCTTGTCTATAGAAAACTTGCTCAAGTGAAATGGAGGTAATATGAACCATCATATAGATTGCAGTGCCAGCTTAGGAAAAGATGTTACGATCGGTTTCAACAGCGTGATACTGGAAAACGTGACAATAGGCGATAACTGCCTGATAGGCCACAATGTAGTTATTCACGCCAATAGTGTCATCGGAGCAAATGTGCGCATCGATGACAATGTGATAATCGGCAAGAAACCTCTTTCCTCTCCGCGCAGCATATTCAAGATTCCCGAAAACCTGGCTCCGGCAAAGATCGGCAGCTATTGTCAAATCGGTGCGAATGTGGTGATATATGTGCAAAGTGAGATCGGTGAACGCAATCTGATAGCGGATATGGTCACCATTCGCGAAAATGTGAAAATAGGCGATTTGAACATCATCGGACGCAACGTAACCATCGAAAACTATGTTGAGATAGGTTCTCGCAACAAATTCGAGACAAACTCCTATATTACCGCATATTCGAAGATTGAAGATTACTGTTTTGTGGCGCCCTGCGTTGCCACCAGTAATGATAACTATATGGCTCGCGATCCAGAACGCTTTAAACACTTCCAGGGCATCACCATGAAAAGCGGTGCCCGCATCGGTGTGAATGCCACCATCCTTCCCGGAAAGACCATCGCCACAGACGGCACAGTGGCTGCAGGAGCGGTTGTCACCCGGGATGTAGAAGCAGGCAAGATCATGGTTGGCAACCCCGCCAAGGCGTTTCGCAATGTGCCGGAATCCCAACTGCTAAAGAATAATATGGATAAGTAATGAAAACTCTGGTAATAATACCCACTTACAACGAAGTAGAAAACATCGAATGCCTGCTGGGCATATTGCTGAAGAACAATCCGGATCTGGAAATCCTGGTGCTGGACGACAATAGCCCGGATGGGACTGCCGGGGTAGTGAAACGGATGATGGAGCAGGAAAACAGAATCCATTTGATTGAGAGACCCAGAAAAATGGGATTGGGCTCAGCTTATGTTACCGGCTTTAAATACGCTTTGGATAGCGGCTTTGAATACATTATGGAGATGGATGCCGATTTTTCGCACAATCCGGACGATGTCCCGCGCCTTATAGAAGCTGCGCAGAAATATGACCTCGTGATTGGCTCTCGGTATTCAAACGGTGTAAACATCATCAACTGGCCTTTCAAACGTCTGTTGATCAGCTATTTTGCCTCAAAGTATGTCAGGATCATCACATCCATGCCCATCAAAGATCCCACTGCCGGATTCAAATGCTTCCGGCGCAAAGTATTGGAAAGCATAAACCTGGACAAAATTCTCTCTGATGGCTATGCTTTCCAGATCGAGATGAACTTTCGTACTTGGGCAAAGGGTTTCCGCATCAAGGAGATTCCCATTGTCTTTACCGAGCGCATCAACGGTGTATCCAAAATGAACAGACATATCGTATGGGAAGCAGCCTGGATGGTATGGCACCTGCAGTTCCGTAAAATACTGGGCACACTGCATTAGGAGGCAGATCTTGAAGAAATTCATTGTAGTACTCTCTTTCGTACTCTTGGCTTTTAGCCTTGCAGGGATAACGATTCCTCGCGTTTACGTGCAGAAACTGGTACTGAACGATGGCAGCAATCCCGTGGTGACAGCCACAGAGAAGAAAAGTGCAAACGAGTATGTACTGCGTGCATGGATGCAGGCCAATCCCGATGAAGTAATCTCCACCGAAACGCATCCCATTCATACTATTGCCATCAAAGAAGTTGGAGACGGTATGAAGTTTTCCAAAACCGTGATAGTAAGTATCCAATTGGGCAATTTCAAACGCCAATGGCAGGCCGGAGACACGATGCACATGATGCTGACCCATAAAGCCAGCGGACAGACCAAAGGCTGGCAAATAGTCATCCCGGAAGGAACAAACCTGATCAAGCTCTTGGATGAACCGCTCGTGATTCCTCCATACAAACAGAAGTAACATGCTGGAAAGAATAAACAATCCCGCCCTACAAACGGATGAAACTGAATTTGACCACGCACTGAGACCGCGAACTTTAAGTGACTTTGTAGGACAGAATCACATCAAAGAACAGCTGGACATCAGCATCCAAGCAGCCCGCCTGAGGGGTGAACCGTTGGATCATGTACTGTTTTATGGCCCTCCCGGACTGGGCAAGACCACACTGGCATCCATAATTGCCCGTGAAATGGGGGTAAACATCACAGTATCCAGCGGTCCTGTAATCGAAAAACCATCGGATTTGGCGGGCATACTCACCAATCTGGGCAGGCAGGAAGCACTTTTCATCGATGAAATCCACCGTCTCTCACACGTGATTGAAGAGTACATCTATCCTGCCATGGAAGACTACGAGATGGAGATCATTCTGGATAGCGGACCTTCGTCACGCACGCTGAAGATACCCATCGAGCCTTTCACTTTGATAGGGGCCACCACTCGCGCCGGATTGCTGACACCGCCATTGAGAGACCGTTTTGGTATTGTACTGAGGTTGGATTATTACGACCAGGCATCCATCGAGCGCATCATCAAACGCTCTGCCATGCTCTTAAACATTCCCACCGATGAGCAAGGAGTGCAAGAGTTGGCACGCCGCAGCCGGGGTACGCCACGCATCGCCAATCGCTTGTTGCGCCGGGTACGGGATTATGCCCAGATCAGAGGAGACGGCATCATCACACTGGAGATAGCCAATGCTGCTCTCACGATGCTGCAGGTGGATCATGCAGGATTGGATGAGATGGATAAACGCATATTGGCAACTATCATAGAGAACTACCGTGGCGGTCCGGTAGGCATCAAGACCATTGCTACCGCCATCGGCGAGGATTCCGGAACCATCGAGGAGATCTTTGAGCCTTATCTGGTGCAGCAGGGCTTTTTGGAGCGTACTACACAGGGTCGCAAGGTTACTTTCAAAGCCTATCGCCACCTGGGTCTCAGCCCCATCGCGGAACAAGCTGAGATATTTTAGAGATACATGGGCTACAGGAAAAACATAGGTCACAACCTCTTTACGCAAGCTCTGAAGATCATCTTTGGAGTAGTGACCGGCATAGTAGTTGCCCGGGCGTTGGGGCCTGTACGCCAGGGTTATGTAGCCTACATCATCCTGATATTCACCCTATTGGGCAATTTTGGACATCTGGGCATCACATCCGCTGCAGCCTTCCATCAGAAACGGAGCAACGTCGAGCGGATGGTGATCTACAGTACAAACATGAATGTTTTAGGCTTCCTCTCCGTGTTTTTCATAACAGTAGTGATCTTGCTGAAATACTTCGGGATTATAATGCAGGATTACAATTGGCTAATGGTAATCGGCGGCCTGGTGATGATGGTATCCTACTTCTTTATCGGGCACCATCAAGCGTGGCTAACTGGTGACGAACGCATCATTCTGAACAATCAGATCGGATTGATATCCTTCTTTGTGAAAAGCGGGGTGATAGTCCTGCTGTGGCTGTTGGGCATGCTGACCGTACAATCATTCTTCTTCACTACGGTAATTGCCTTGCTATTATGGTTCATTCTCATCCAAATCAAGCTGAAAGAAAACTACTCTGCTGGGATATCGATTCCCCTTATAAAGATGGAATTCGCCTATGGTAGTGTGTCCTGGGCCTCTGCGCTGTTTTCTTACATGCATTACAGGGTAGATCAGATCATGATCAAGAACTATCTGGGCACGGAAGACCTGGGAATCTACACCATCGCCGTAACTATTGCCGAACTGATGTTTTTATTGCCCAATTCCATCAATATCGCCCTCACGGGTAGGCTCTTCAACCTTCCTGAAGGAGATGACGGCAAGGAGCTTTTGGCACGCACAAACCGCATCAGCTTCAGCATCTGCATTGGCTTGTGTCTCATAGCAATCCCCGGCAGTCTGCTAATCCCCTGGGTATATGGAGCGGATTACGCTTTGGCGACACGTCTGATGCTGATCCTCTTGCCCGGCATCCTCTTTGCCTGCATTCCCAAAGTGGTCTCTCCATGGTTTTTCTGCTCCGGAAGGCCCAAAGTACATCTATACATCACTCTTGGCTGCCTGATCCTAAACATCATCCTGAATATGGTCTTCATCCCCCTTTGGGGAAGCCAGGGCGCAGCATTTGCATCCAGTATCTCCTACATCCTTTATGGAATCTACTATCTGGTAATTCTGAAAGTTGGCGATGGCTTCAGCATAAAAGAGATGATGCTGCCAACCCACCGATCTTGCCATACTGCTCAATCTGAGACGTAAATGATAAAAAGTAAAAGCGGCTGGGAACAGCTCTCGAACCTTCATTTTATAGGTTATCTCTATGATGATGAGGGCAATAAGGCAGATCTAAGTGATATATTTCAACGCTTTAGCGAGGGAAAAAGCATCCCGGAGATAGAAGCCGAGTTACAGAAGGCAAATGGTTGTTTCGCGATGGTGATCGAGGGGAAGGACTATGTATTGGCCGCAGTGGATCGCATCCGTTCCATCCCGCTGTTTTGGGACTGTGAGGGCAATGTGGCAGATAGTAGCGAAGCCTTACATCATCTGGATATCGATACCCTCAAATCCGGTGATCCCATGATATTAGCAGAATTTTTGATGACGGGATATGTGTGCCGGGATGAGACTTTGGACCCTAATGTAAAACAAATCCCGGCAGCCAGTTATCTGCTGATCAACAAGGGAGAAATGCCGCGGCTGCAACGGTATTATACATACGTTCAGCCAGAAGTTAGCGACAGCAGCACGGAAGAGCTGTGCCAAAGGCTGCATGTACTGCATCAACAAGCAATAAACAGGTTAATACACTCGCTTGAAGGACGCCCTGCGGTAATACCTTTGAGCGGTGGATACGACTCCCGCCTGATTGCCTATCTGCTTAAACAAGCGCAGTATCCCAAGATATTCTGCTTCACATACGATGCCAAAACGAGCCCGGAAGTTCGCATTTCCCAAAAAGTGGCAAAATACCTGCAAATTCCGTGGATATTTGCCGAGCACAGCCGGGATAGCTGGTTTCAGGTATATTTCTCGGAAGAGCGTAAGCAGCATTATAAACACGCTGTAAATGCTGTATCCAGCGCTCATATCCAGGATTGGCATGCAGTGCGGGACATGCAAAAGAAAGGCTTGATTCCAGCCGATAGCGTGTTTATCCCCGGTCATTCTGCGGATCTGCTGCAAGGCGCTCACATGCCGCCACTGTACATGGAACAAGAGAGCTTCAGCGATGCAGAGATTATCGGGCAGATTAGCAAACAGCATTACAGTCTGTGGCGAGATTTATCACCACTGTGGCACGAGAGATTTGCCCAAAGGATAAAAGAGACCATCGATATCCCCAAAGAAGCGGATGCTCGTTGGACTGCGATGCTTTGCATGGATTGGAATATCTGTGAGCGGCAGGCGAAATTCATCGTGAATTCGGTGCGTGTCTATGAATATTTTGGTTACCAGTGGTGTTTGCCCTTGTGGGATGCTGAGCTTATGGATTTTTGGGCGAAAGTCCCGCTTCATCTGCTGGTGGGCAGGAAGCTTTGGTATATATATCGCCAAAAGTACCTTCCGATTCCACTCCCCGCCTTTCGGGATTTCAACATTCCGATGCGAATCCGTAACAAACTGCTGCGCATCGTGTTTGGAGAGATTATGAACATCCGCTACGGACGCTTTGCCCCATATCGTAATCCCATCCAATATGCCTCAGAAAAGGTAAATAGCTATCTTAGGGATGATCTTCAGTATCCGGATTTTATTGATCCCCGTCGCCCCCTGTTACGCTGTCAGATAAATGCGATACAGGCTTTACGTGCGATTTATGAACTATGAATAGTCCAAAATGCTGCCCTCACCTCTGTGACTCGTCAAGGCATGAATGACGTTTTGCTACTGGACAGCCACACCCAAATTTGGCAGATAATCTACCGAATAGCTCTAGGGCTTTATTCCTCCTCTGGTTTATCTATACTTGAACCAGTTATTATCGGGTTATCATCTAGCGGGCACTGAATGATAACAGCTTTATATCAGCTTCGGAAATGCTTGATATAGAGGGGATGAATATCACGCAGATTCAGAAGTTCCCTTCGGTCGCTGTGGCAATACTGAGATTACTACACTAAGTTTAACTTGGATAATGCGATTGAAGTCCATTTGACCTTATGTGTCTTATTGTATACCTATATGTTATAAATTAAGCGGACTTCAATATCTGGGGTAGATTCTATGCATTGCCCGATTCCAAGCCTCCCTTAATTTGTTTTACATATATAGATAGCATAGGTGTCTTGAACTCCGTATATTATTTGGCTTTATCCGAAGCTGCCGTTTAGCTTCAGGGTGATGCCAGTGCTTTGGGGCTTGACCATATTCTGATACAGAACCGCTTTCAGACTAAAACCCCGCCATTGATATGTGCTTTCAAACTCCGCCCGAAGCGTGGAATCTCCCAGAATCTCATAGCCCTCATCGTTGTCCTGATACAGTATCATCTTGTAATTCACGCTGGAACTTGCGGCTATGCCCACCTTCATCTTGAGAACCCGATGCCGGTAACCAATGTGTTGAGCCCAATATGAACCGCTGCGAAGGCTTGCATTATGCTTTTGGTGATGATAACGAGCCTTCATCTGGATATCCCAAACGGGATTGAGCTGGTGTTCAGCAGACAGAGCAAAGCGCCAGTGGTTGGGACGGCTATCCGCATATGTGGAATCTACCATTGCAAGGATTTCTCTGTCAATCGTCTTGATGACCATGCTAAGCATGCTGTGTTGATCGCGATAAGTGAGTTTCAGGCTGTTATGAGCCAGCCAGTCGGGATCGGATACATCTCCCCGGCGATTGTTCAGCACAGTTCCAAAGGCGATGTTCATGTGTTTCAAGGCTTGATAGCCGATCTCTGCCCGGAGTTCTTCCCGCCTATCCAGAGAGCTGATCAGCATGGCTTTAGAAGCATAAGCAGGACGTTGATAGCGCTTCATCATGGTGTAAGCCCACATACTCTGCACTTTTCCCTGGCTGAATTGCCAGTCCGCCTTTAGTGAAGGAGAGCCATCTTGCAGCACCAACTCTGTCATTAGCCTATGATGCTTGGTATGCATACCCAGATACGCACTGAAAGCATGAAGCAAAGAGTCCGTTTCAGCATTTACAAAGCCACGGTCGTAACCCTGGCGATAGTAAAGAGCTCCGGCTGCGGTATGCTCCTCTGCATAGTATAAGCCTATAGCACCGATTCTTTCCCAGCTTGAATTCAGGTAATTCCGTTTATTTTTAGGCAGTTGTGAGATGTTGCCTTCATTTAAAACCACATCCCGATCCACTTGCGAAAGCGCAGCCAATAGTCCCCAATTTCCCTTATTCAGATTGAATGCCAGTCCTGAAAGCGAAAAAGTTTGGGGATTGGGTGGATTGAGCAGAGCGGGAGTATAAGTGCTTCTATTTAAAAGCAGTCCGTTTCCCCAGGATACTCTATATGCACCTAGCACAGCATAATCCCGAAACATTAGCTGCAGATTAGCGAGAGTGCTGTTTTCCCCCCGCAATCCGCCCCGCACTTGCCAATTGTCCTTTTTCAGATGCAGGTAACCGCTTGCACTGTTGCTGCCGGTGTGGGATCCGGAGATGGAGAAGGCAGTGTTGAAAGGCTCATAAGTTCTATAATAGTCATCTGTTACGGCGTCAATCAACTCGTCCTGCGCCAATTCCGGAAAGCCCAGTAATTCACCGGGAAGGCTTTGAGCACAAAGCCCGGAGCAGATCACCAGAAAGACTAGCCCCAGGGCAGCTTTCACCAATAGATATCCAGTGAGACCGCATGTCCCGGATCCAGCGTGCTATGGCTGCGGATCGAATACATCAGACTCCAGGTGTGTGTATTCACCTGAACGCCCATACCAAAACGATTGGGATCGCTTTGCCAGGAGCCGTAAAGGGTGATCAAACTGAGAAGGTTAGCGGTAACAGCTACGCGAAAATAGTCATTCTGTTCCTTCTGTTGCACATATCCCAGGGCTGCATCCAAGTCTTCACTGAGACTCCCCTTCAAGCTATACGCAGTCTGTTGAAGTGGGCTTTTGCATCGCAAGAGCTTGATCTCAGCGGCATAACTGCCTCTATTGAAAGCTGTACCCAGATCGTAATACCATTCGTATTCGCCGTCCTCACCAGCTACAGAGTCGTAAATCATATGCCCGGTAGCGCCCACGCTAATACCCCGGAGGAGGTAATGTGCGTTCAGATAGGTATTGTGCTTGGTATAGTCTGAATGATATAGATAGCTATTCCCAACCCCGATGAAGAGATTATTCAAACTTATCGCATTATGCAGGCCATAAATGCTAATATCCGGTGAATTGAAGGGACGCATATAGTTTGTGCAAAAGCCTCTGATCTGCATCACCGGAGAGATACGGTAATCCGCCACCGAATTCGAGAGTAGGCTAAGCCCGGAGAGGGCATTGGCCATGGCTGAATCTTCGTCTATCGACGCTGCCAGAGGAAGCACACAGATGAGCAGCATCCACAGAAGGAAGCGCTTCATCTCAATACAGGGCGAGCTCGCTTTCAGGATCGAAGAAATGCGCCTTCACCATATCTACGGTTACGGGAAGTACGGCACCAACCTTGGGCAGTTCCTTGGGATCAAATCTGGCAACAAAGCTGTATTGCCTGGTTTTCAATACCACGTGAAATTCGCTGCCCAGCGGCTCAACGAGATCACAAACCGGGTTGAACTTCTGAGGATATTCTGCCATGCTGTCGTGGCGGGCATCATAGATGTCCTCGGGGCGAATACCCATGATAATGGCCTTGTTCTCATATTTTTTGAGCTTTGTAGCCTGATCAGGAGTGAGGGTGAGCTGATAATCCGTGCTGTCGAAGCAAAGAGCGCCGTCTTTTGCTACAAGCTTGCCGGTAACCATATTTATGGCAGGACTACCGATGAAACCTGCCACAAAGACGTTTATGGGATTGTTGTATATATTCAATGGACTGTCTATCTGATGGATGATGCCGTCCTTCATCACCACGATGCGATCTGCCATAGTCATGGCTTCCACTTGGTCGTGAGTAACATAGATCATGGTGTTTTCCAAGGTCTGGTGCAGCTTCACGATCTCTGCGCGCATGGCCACACGCAGTTTGGCATCCAGGTTTGAAAGGGGTTCATCAAAGAGGAATACTTTAGGATTGCGCACGATGGCTCTGCCTACGGCAACACGCTGACGCTGACCGCCAGAGAGTTGTGCAGGCTTGCGTTTCAGCATGCTCTCTATGCCCAAAAGAGAAGCAGCTACATCTACTTTTTTGTTGATTTCCGCCTTGCTTTCACCACGTAACTTCAGAGCAAAAGCCATGTTGTCAAACACTGTCATATGGGGATAGAGAGCGTAGTTTTGAAACACCATAGCGATATCGCGATCCTTAGGCGGCTTGTTGTTTACCAGGTTATCACCTATATAAATATCCCCGCTGGAGATTTCTACCAAACCGGCAATCAGGCGCAACACAGTAGTTTTACCGCAACCCGAGGGGCCTACTAACACCATAAACTCCTTGTCTTCAGCTACAAAACTAACGTCCTTTACAGCGTGGAAACCGTTATCATAATACTTGTTTAGATTCTTTACGACTATCTTTGCCATGGCATTCTCCTTATCAGGAAAGGAATTTCGCTTATGTGTTGTTTGTCAAGCAGGATTTTTCTCGGGCATATACACTTCGACCCGGTTACGCCCGTTCTCTTTGGCTACATACAAGGCTTTATCGGCATGCTTCACATATTGCATGAGGTCATTGAATTCAGTAGCAGAATACATCAAATTGCAGGCCAGGCCTATGCTAATCGTTATCTTTATTTTGTGTCTTTGATACTTGAAGGTACTTGCTTCTATCTCAGTCCGCAATTCCTCCATCATAGCCAAGCACTTATCGGGCATAATATCAAACAGCACCACGAGAAACTCTTCACCTCCGTAGCGGATGATTATATCACTCTTGCGGAAGGCTTTGCCCAACATCTTCCCCAATTCCTGCAGGACAAGATCCCCGGCAGCATGCCCATAGATATCGTTTACCTTCTTGAAGAAGTCTATATCCATCATAGCAAAACTAACCGTAGCTTTATGCCTGAAAGCCAGCGCAACGATCTGAATCAGGTTGTTTTCCATGTATCGTCTATTACGCAAACCGGTTAGAGTATCTCTGAGAGAGAGCTCGCCCAGCTCCCGGTATAGCTCGTCAATCCGGTCGAAATTTGCCTGCATGTTTTCCACATAGCTGTTGTTTCGCATACTGGTCTGGTGACTGAGATCCAGATAGAGTTTATCCATATAGCCGATACACACTTTGTAGTCACGATTGCTTACATGCATCCTCAGGTATTTCGATATGCCAATCAGACGCTCCCAGCATTTATACAGATAGTAGTTTGACGATTTGAAGCTCTGGATGCTATCCCTGAAATTTTCATTCCTGCCGCTCACATAGTTGCCGGCAAAGAAATGCAGCGCATGCAGTTGCTCCGCATTCAGCATACTCTCTTTGAGGGACATAAGCTCGTTTAAAAGCTGCATCTTCGCTTCCGGCAAAGTCATCCTGTCGTCCATGGAAAACAGTTCGTAACCCACGATGGCGCTATTCACGTTCTGATGACTCTTTACAATCGCATAGAGGTTGTTCAACAGAGCCCGATAATATGGAGTAGGCCTCAGAATGTCCAGTGAGCTAATCCAACGGCCCATCAGGAATAAAGCGCACTCTTCACCTTCATTGCGGAAAATATGAGTAGTGAGTTTCAAGAGGATCCTGATTTTGGCTTCCACATTGCTGAATGCATCCATGATCTTGAAACGGCATATCTGATATAGAGTGTAGAAACTGAGATGTTCTTCGGTAATCTCCTGCTCCAATTCCGTGGCCAGAGCAGCGGCGGCATCGAAGTGCTTAATTTCCACAAACAGATAGAGGAGTTGCAGCTTATCAAACAGCTTGATCACTGATGCATTTTTATTAAAGTAATGTGAGAGTATCTCCAGGATCTGCCCATAGAAGGGAGATTGTTCCAGCACAGGCAGATGATTCATGATCACAAAGAACTTGTAGAGCTCACTATCATGGTTCTTGCGCGGTTTGCTCAAAGCTTTAAAACAGGCATCGAAGAATACTGCAATAATTGCTATAAAGCGCTGGGGATCCTCGATCATGTTGAGATGCTGTACTGTTAGATTCACCAGGCTTTCAATGTTATCTTCGAGGTTGGAGGAGTCTTTATCGAAGAGTTCGCCGGCTAAACGTTGAAGCTCCGCGACAGCCCGGGGCTTAATCTCGCTCATTTCAGGGATATCGTAGGGCAATTTCATCGTTCATTCTCTTTAGATGGGACAAATCTAAAGACCTTCTCACCCGGTTTCGTAAGGCCAAACTGTTCCCGGGCTGCTTTTTCGGCAGCCTCCGGATCCGTCTTCAAGCGCATGTTTTCTCTGGCCAGAGAGTCGTTTACCGCTTTCAGAAATTCAGCTTCTTTCTCCAAACCTTCCACTTGGCGCTTCAACTGGTAGGTATTCCAGAAGCTGTTTCTGCCTAGCACCAAGATCCAGAGTATGAGGAGCACTATGGCGATTGCGTAAAGATAGGACAAAATCCGGGGACTTTCCCTGGACTTCACTTTCATCGTGTAAACCTCTGTGCAATAAAAGATTTGTGAATATCTATGGCTTGTGTGGGGCAGAGTTCATGACAACACATGCACTTGATACATTTATCTCTATTCACCATGGGATAGCCGTTGTCCTGCCAGGAAACAGCCTCCACCGGACAACTGCGCACGCATACACCACAACGCACACAACGCGAGCTAACCACCGGATAGTAGTAATATACTTGTTTAAAAGCATAGCGTAGTGCTTTGGGCAAGTAGATTAAACCGGTTTTACTAAGCTTCACTATGCGGGTATCCACACCGGGAATTGAGTGATGCAAAAAGCTATGTGGAACTTGGATCTGCGAAGGGATGATGCCCTCCATATGCAGAGCATCCCAGAGATAGGGCACGTCTTTGATTTTGAGCCCCATCATGCGTGAGGCCACCGTATCCAGCGCCGGAATGCTGGATGAACCCATCAAAAGTCCAAAATGCCTGGGATTCCCCGCCGATGGTCCTGCTCCGTCCATCCCCATGATGCCGTCGATGATATTATAAGTGATCTTGGAGCGGCAGAGACCATAGATGGCAAGTAGCAACCTGGCGAAGCTTCTGGTATCCGGATTCTGCCGGTGATATTCACTTTTCACCATGCCCGGAACCAAGCCATAAAGATTCTTCAGGGCTCCAGTATAAGACATCAGGGAATGAGTTTTGTACTTCGCTACGTTTATCACGATTCCGCATTTGAACAGTGCTTCGGAGATCTTTACCTCAGTTCCCTCATAGTTCAATTCACGATACTTTTCTGTGGACAGGTTTACCAAGCGGATGGGATAGCGATCGGCAAGATCCTGCAGACCACAGGTTTCCCACACTTTCTTCACGGATACAGAGCCCCCGGGGCTATCTCCCAACCATACCTCTTTCTTGAGTGCCAGGAAATAGCGGATAATGGCTTCAAGAACCATCGGGTGAGTGGTTACGGCGCGCTCCGGCGGATAAGCTCCCAAGAGATTTGGCTTTATCAATACCCGCTTGCTGCGTCGTACTTTATTGTCTTTAAGTTCTGAAAACCAAGCCTTTACAGCATCTTCCAGTATGGGCAGATCATAGTTTTCTATGGCTCTTATCTGTACTATGGGATGCTTCATCGTCTTTCTGGCAACTCTTTGGAAAAGAAGGTGTTTAGCTTTATCCCAAGCCCGATATTAAACTGAGTTTGAGGGTTGTCCCCAATAATACAATGCATGATGGATGCATCGATCTTACCATGCTTGAATAGGTAGGAAATCCCGGCTGTAATGAAGTGTTGAGAGTCGTTCTTGACCCTCATGCTGGTCGGTACATCTTCCCAAAACATAGATGTATCCGCATTAGCGGTGGTGTTTAGAGGTAACATGATCTCGCCTTCCCATACATCGGAGCGATACATATATCCTGCCCTGAATATGCGGTTCTCTCTATGACGCTCTCCTCCAAGGTGCAGGCTGAAGCGATCGTTGAATCTGCCATCGAGGGCAGAGTCGTTTATAAAGCCACAATCTCCGGAAAGACGATATTCCCCTTTGGTATAGCTGAGTCCACCGCTAAGTTCCAGGGGCAGATCGTAGTCGTAATTGCCATAGCGCAAATCCACTTCGATCGGAGTGGGCAAAGTAGCAGAAAGCCCCGCCATGAAAGGCCCGTGTTCCATCAGGATTCCAGGCTGCAATCTCAGAGCGGCTACAGACTCTTCCACCCGGTCGTATGAGTGCAGAAAAATAGGATCGAAGTAATTGTGCAATTGATAATGTGCTGCCAGACCCAAGCGGATGCTATCGATAACCCTGTAATTTGCCAACGCACTGAATTGGTGAAGATTGTACTTTGGCGAGCGCACCACCAGATCTGCTCCCTGATTGATCTCGATAATAAAGTCTTGTAGCTGTATGCTCTTGGGATTGGAGTACATTGCAGACAGTACCATCCTGCTTCCCACGGGGAAACCGAAACCAAAGATACCCAGAGGCATTGGTGACACATAATTTGCGTTAAAGATTAATCCATCGACGTCTTGAGATGGTTTGACGCTGATCTCCGCAAAGGCATACGCGGAATCCGCCATCATTACTGCAGGATTGATCAGACCAGCTTCAGCACCACCCAATACAGCAGCTCCGGTGTATCCTCTCCCTGCCGCTTCGGCACCGTGAAAATTGCGGGAGTAGGATTCATAGAATGGGTTTGCGTACATGGATACATTCATTACGGACAGCGTGTCTGCAGATTGGGCAAAAAGACCCGTGCAGACTAGCATCAGGATAAAGACTAAACGGGTTTTCATGGTATCCTCCCAGTATCTCACTTTTTTGTATGAAAGGTCTGACTGCGCTCTTTGCCCACCGACACTATCTTTATCGGTGTTTCCAGCAAATCTTCGATGGCTTCAAGATAGATCTTTGCATTCTGGGGTAGAGCGGAGAATGAGCGCACTTTTGCCAAATCTTCATCCCAACCCTTGAGCAACGTGTAGATAGGTTCTACTTTCTGCAAGTCCAAGGGATGCGATGGCGGACTGGTCAGCACCTTTTTTCCAAGTTTATAGCCTATACAAATCTTCAGCTCTTCAATGCCTGAAAGCACATCCAGCAGGGTAAGAGCAATACCGTCCAAAGTATTCAGCTTGGATGTGAACGCAGCCATCACTGCGTCAAAATGCCCGATTCTTCTGGGTCTGCCAGTGGTAGCGCCAAATTCGTTGCCTTGCATCCGGATTTTGTCTGCCAAATCCCCAAACATCTCTGTAGGGAAAGGGCCTTCGCCCACTCTGGTGCCGTATGCTTTAAACACACCCAGAACCTCGTCAAGAAGCCGGGAAGAGTATCCCGCTCCTACGCCAATGGCATCTACAATCGTATTTGAGGAGGTCACATAGGGATAGGTGCCCCAAGAGCGATCCAGCAAGGTTCCCTGAGCGCCTTCAAAGAGAATCTTGGCATCCTGCAGACGGGCCTCATGCAAGAGTTCATAACTCTGTACTACATTCTTTTCAATTAACTTCCAACAATCACTCAGCCGTCCCAAGAGCTCTTTCAATAGAGTGGGATCTGCTTTGAGACCATGGTATTCGTAAAGATCGGTAATTCTTCGTTTCAAATAGGCAGGATGGGCCAGATCGATCAATCTAATCCCGGTTCGCGCGGTGAGATCGGCATACGCTGGCCCGATTCCGCGCCCAGTAGTACCTATCTTTGCGTCTTTCAGCAAGCTTTCACCCCTGCGATCCAATTCCATGTGCAGAGGCAGGACAAGCCCGGTTCGCTCATCGATGAACAAGCGTTGATTAAAATCAATACCCACAGCTTCTAAACTGCGAATTTCATCCATCAAGGCAAAAGGATCAACCACCACTCCGGGGCCGATTATGCACTTTGTGCCGGGATACAATATCCCGGACGGTACTGTGTGAAATACGTACTTCTTCCCATCTACAACGATGGTGTGACCGGCATTGCTGCCCCCCTGAAAACGCACCACAAAATCGGCATCGCCTCCAAGGTAGTCCACAATCTTTGCCTTCGCCTCATCACCCCACATGCAACCCAAGACAGCTATAGCAGGCATCACTTTCTCCTGATTTCTTTAGGACTTCACAACATATACAAAGACATCTTTTGTCAATGCAAATTTGTTTTACTGGCATTCCCCCATTTTTAGAGACTGTTCAATACCTCCCACTTCATTATGCTACTTTCCTTGTGTTCTTAGAGAAAAGCAGGTCGAGATGGTTCCAAGCGAGCTTTTCTTGACAAATATGGGAGATATTTAGACTGGCGATCAGC